>JAHDHP010000086.1 GCA_020631245.1 Bacteroidota bacterium
ATTAAAATTTTAGATTATAAAATATAGGTTTGATTAATTTAATTATTTGAACAAACATAGTTCTCCCTTTTTCAAAACTTAGAAAAACTATCTATAATATTTAAATGTAGTAATTACTTAAAAATGAGTGAGCTATAATTCTTCATATTCTATACAAACACACGATATTCTTGATTTGAAGTCACAATATAGTATTTATCAATATAAATTTCCTAATCTATCTCTCATTTATTATGTGTACAAAATTTCGCATTTGCAAGCCAAAACCTCACGAAATTAGCTGTGTTTTATTTTTAAATAAGTTTATTTTCTCACACAATCAATACGTTATACTGAAACCACAACAACCATATAACAACTGTTTATAAAATATTTTGTATCCATTTCATTAAAAAAATCTTTTTTTTTCTTGAAAAAACATTGAAAAAAGCCAAACAAGCCACTCCAATGCGCGCATTACATCCTTTTTTATTAATTTTGTTATTTCCTACACCTATTGTTATTATCTCCTAGTACATTGCACATCATAATAAAGAAAAGTGAACATGAAAGCATACTTACTCATTGCCCTTATGAGCATCTGGGCCATTACCAATTCCTACGCCCAATCTTGCACCAACGATCGATACATAAATGACATTTTCGCTACTAACCGCACCACCATTCAATATGCCACAGCTCCCAACTCTGCTGGCATCAACGAAAACCTTGACATCGACATTTACCAACCTGTAAGCGATACCCTAACCAAACGCCCCATGATTATCATGGCATTTGGAGGTTCTTTTTTAGCAGGTTCTAAAAGACAAGGCGAACTCGTTGACTTTTGCGAATCCATGTGTCGCAAAGGATATGTGGTAGGCTCTATTGATTATCGTTTAGGTTTCAACATCTTTAGCACCAATAGTGCGGTTAGAGCTGTATATCGAGCAGGACAAGATATGCGGGCTGCTGTTAGATATATGAAAGCAAATGCAGGTACCTATGCATTAGATACAACTAAAATATGGGTAGGAGGCAATAGTGCGGGAGGAATTACTGCCGTTCATGCAGCATATATTGATGAGTCGGAACGTACCGCTACTTCATTGATGGGAGCAACCTTATCACCAGATATGGGCTGTGGCGATTGTGAAGGTAATAATTTGTATACCTCTATGGGCATCAGTGGGAAACCCACAGGAGGCGTACTTAGTCTTTGGGGGGCAATTGGTGATTTAAATTGGATTTCTGCGGGAGACAAACCCATTATCTCCTTTCATAGCCAAGGCGACAATACCGTATCTGCTTTTGCTGACAATCCCTACAACTTCCCAATTTTTCCTGTTCTTTATGGTTCTAGTGAAATACATGACCATATGTTAAGCCTCGGAAATACAAGTGTTTATCACGAATTTCCAGGCAGTACACACGAAATTTGGAATAATGCTACAGATGCACTATTTATCGAAACAGAATCTGCAGGCTTCATGTATGACCAATATCGTCCTATTGATCCTATAGTAAGCGGAGCTAATGCCGTTTGTGCCAATGCACTCGAAACCTATATGGTTCCTAGTACACCAGGCTCTATCTACTGTTGGGACGTAACAGGAGGAACAATCGCTTCTCCTATTACTGATGCCAATACCATTGATATTCAATGGGCTACCAGCAATGGAACCATCACTGTTCGTGAAATTACTTGTAATGTCTATGAAAGTAATTCAATTACTTATAATATCACTATTTCTACCCCTGCTACTCCTACAACATTAGCTAGTACCAATGTTCTGGCAACAAGTGCTGATATCAATTGGGCAAGTACGGGCACAGGGTTAAACTACGAAATAGAATACCAAATTGCAGGTTCCAATAATTGGCAATTAACCACTTCAACAACTAATTCACTCAGTATTACAGGACTTCAGCCTTGTACCACTTACGAGTATAGAGTACGCTCCTTGTGTTCAGCAACTAGTGCAAGTACTTATTCTACTATTGAAACCTTCACGACTGGTATTGATGCTAGTGCTATACCTAGTGCTCTAACAACTAATACCAATCCTCTTAATGGTGATGTTACTGCTTCTTGGGCAGCCATCTCAGGATTAGATTATGTTTTGGAATACCAAGCAATAGGAGGTACTTCTACGATGGTAAACCTACCAAGTGGTACCTCCTCTTACACTTTTTCTTTACTCGATCCATGTACCGAATACCAATACCGTATAGAAGCAATATGTGCAATCTCTACTACAGGAAGTGGATATACTGCTTATCAAACATTCACGACCCCACTAGCTGCCAATGCAAACCCAACTGCCTTAATGGCAACTCCCGATGTCTTAACGGGTGATATTGTTTTGACTTGGACAGGTAGCAGTGGCATTGATTATGAAGTAGAATACGAACCTACATTTGGAGGAATAGCTAGTTCCCAAATAGTCAGCAATAATACACTGACGCTAAATAACCTGAGTCCTTGTCAAACTTACCAATTTAGAGTAAGGGCTATTTGTACTGTTGACAACTCCACAGGTCCTTATAGTGCGTATATGACTTTCAATACATCTATTGATCCAACAGCAATCCCGACTGGGCTTACTTCAACACCAGATCCTACCACAGGAGATATAACACTTAACTGGACAGGTGGTATTGGACAAAGCTATGAAATAGAATATCAAGCTGTTGCGGGAGGCTTACCAATTACCCAAACTAGCAATACCAATTCATTACTTATTTCAGGGCTAATGCCTTGTGTTAACTACACTTATAAAGTAAAGGCGATTTGTGCTTTATCCAATACATCAACCGTATATTCAAGCAGTCAAACATTCTCCATACCTATTTCTGCTAGTCAGATTCCTACGGCTTTAACGGCTACACTTGATCCTAGTTCAGGAGATATACTCATCGCATGGACAGGCACAACAGGTTTAGATTATGAACTCGAATATCAAACAACAAGT
Organism: Bacteroidota bacterium; assembly: GCA_020631245.1. GTDB lineage: Bacteria > Bacteroidota > Bacteroidia > Chitinophagales > UBA2359 > JAHDHP01. The sequence continues at coordinate 2,955 of JAHDHP010000086.1, forward strand.
GGTGGCACTTCTATTACGAGCACGGTAAGTGGAACAACGACCAATATAAGTGGTCTTAATTATTGTGAGGAGTATCAATATAGAATAAAGGCGATCTGTCCAACAGACAATAGCTCTACTAATTATTCTGCGTATGAAACCTTTACCACACCTATTGACCCAACACTCATACCAACAGGCTTAAATAGCAGTACCGACCCAAGTACAGGAGATATAACCCTCGCTTGGACAGCTATTGCAGGACTAGAATATGAACTAAGCTACCAAGAAGTAGGAGCAACGACTCCCACCACATTAAGCCTCACCACTAATAATTATATAATCAATGGGCTGAATGCATGTAGTGAATACGAATTCCAAGTGAAAGCAGTTTGCACGTTGTCAAATACATCAACTGCTTATTCAAATACCACGACCTTTAACACAGCTATTGATCCGACCGCCATACCTTCTGCACTAGTTGCCACCCCTGATCCTACGGGTGATATAGCTATCAGTTGGACAGGAACAAGCAACCTCGATTACGAAGTAGCATATAATATAGTAGGTGGCACGACCATCAATACTATTTCTACCAGCAATACAAGCGAATTGATTAGTGATTTAGATCCTTGTGAAGAATATGAATTTAGAGTAAGAGCTGTTTGTACAGCCTCTAATAGCTTTACTGCCTTTTCGACTAATACCACCTTTGCGACACCTATTGACCCAACTCAAATACCTACAGGCTTAAACACTAGTACCGACCCAAGTACAGGAGATATCACCCTCGCTTGGACAGCTATTACAGGACTAGAATACGAACTAAGCTACCAAGAAATAGGAGCAACGACTCCCACCACATTAAGCCTCACCACTAATAATTATATAATCAATGGGCTGAATGCATGTAGTGAATACGAATTCCAAGTGAAAGCAGTTTGCACGTTGTCAAATACATCAACTGCTTATTCAAATACCACGACCTTTAACACAGCTATTGATCCGACCGCCATACCTTCTGCACTAGTTGCCACCCCTGATCCTACGGGTGATATAGCTATCAGTTGGACAGGAACAAGCAACCTCGATTACGAAGTAGCATATAATATAGTAGGTGGCACGACCATCAATACTATTTCTACCAGCAATACAAGCGAATTGATTAGTGATTTAGATCCTTGTGAAGAATATGAATTTAGAGTAAGAGCTGTTTGTACAGCCTCTAATAGCTTTACTGCCTTTTCGACTAATACCACCTTTGCGACACCTATTGACCCAACTCAAATACCAAGCAATGTCACCCTAAGCAACAATAGCACAACAGGCGATATTGACATCACTTGGACAGGGGCTAGTAATCTTACCTATGAAATTCAATATCAAGTTGCAGGAAACACCCCACAAACCCAAACGACTACAGGAAATAGCTTCTCATTGAGCAATCCAGACCCTTGTAGTACTTACGACGTTCAAATACGTGCCACCTGTGACCTTTCTAGTACCAGTACTGCTTATAGTTCTCCACAAAGTGTCAGTACAGGAACATCCATTTTACAGCTACGTGCCTTTTTACAAGGCCCCTACATCGGAGGCGGCTTCATGCGTACCGATTTACGTACCGAAAACCTCCTACCTACTAGCCAACCATTTGCTGGTGCTCCGTGGAATTATGCAGGTACCGAAAGCGTCGCCACCCTCAACGATATTCCCGTTAATGCTGTCGATTGGATTTTAGTAGAACTCCGAGATGCAACAGCCCAAACAATTATCGAACAACACGCTGCATTCTTGCTTGACAATGGCGATATCGTATCAGTTGATGGCAGTACTAACGGAATTGCAATATGCGCTCCAGCCAATGAGGTATACAATGTTATACTTCGTCATCGAAACCACTTAGGCATTATGACAGCGACTCCATTAAGCCTTTCCAACCAAACAAGCTACGATTTCTCCACCGCACTTAGCCAAGCAGATGCAACAGGTCTCAATCACGATGCCATGATCGACTTAGGAGGTATATTTACAATGGTAGCAGGCGATTTTAATGGCGAGGGCACCATACTAGCAAACGACTTCAACCTTTATCAAGTACAATCTTCAGAAGTCAATGAATATGTTGAAGGTGATGTCAATCTCGACTCCGTAGTAACGGTCGCTGACTTTAATCTATATCAACCCAATGCAGCCAAAAGTGCCGTAAGCCCTATCCGCTACTAAGATAGGTAAAGACGTAGCGTGCTACGTCTCTATGAAGTATACGATGTCTTCAACCAGTCATCAAACTAAGCTGGGCGTGCCCTATATAGAAAAAGCGCAATAACCGTTTCACGGTTACTGCGCTTTTTCTATATAGGTCGGGCTTTCGGCTAATAGTTGGTTCATAGAAAATATATTCGGCTACATCGCCTAGCAGTGTCTTCCTCCGTCAGCCCTGCTAGTCGAAGCCTCATTATATTTCTATTTCACCAATCTTCCGCCTCTATCCCTCACGCGAACCAATGACTGGATGAGCGAATGACTGAATGATTGAATGAGCGTTACGCTATTTTATGAGTTCCCGCCAGCATCTTCACTAGTGGTTAATACGACAAGTTTCAGCCTCTATCTAATAACGTTTATCGTTCAACCGTTCAACCATAAATCGTTTAACCGTTCAACCGTAAATCGTTTAATCGTTCAACCGTAAATCGTTTAACCGTTCAACCCTTATCTACCTTATCAAACTAATATTCCCCTTATGCACAAACTCCGTATCCAAATAAGTGGTTGCTTGAATATAATATACATACACTCCCAACTGCTGTTCTAAAAACTTAGAGGCTCCATCCCAAGCACCATCCCACTCATTGGTCTCAAATACCTGTTGCCCCCAACGATTATAAATAGCAAAGCGTTTCAAATCGCGTAAGCCCTTTTTATCAATGATATAAAACTCATCATTCACGCCATCATTATTAGGAGAAAAAGCCGTTGGCATCAGCACCTCAAAAATTTGATCCACAAAAACAGTAACAGAATCAATTCCCACACAGCCATTCGGATCAACAGCCGATAAATAATAAGTAGTTGTCTCCAAAGGACTAGCAAACGGATCAGGCGTATTGGGGTCATCCAAACCAACAACAGGGCTCCAAGAAGCTTGAGCAGCTCCTCCCCCATCCAACTGAACTGTCTCCCCCACATTAATTCGTAAATCATTTCCTCCTACCTGCACATCTGGTCGAGAGTTGATCGAGATATCAAGAGCATCTTCCGACTCAAAACAATCGTTCCTTGCAACCAAGGTATAAGTTATATCCCCACTAGGAGTCGCCGTTGGTGTCAAACTATTAGGGTCATCCAAGCCTGTACTCGGACTCCAGCTAAAACTACTCACATTATCCGAAAGAACACCCTGTAACACCACACCATCACCTACACATAGCTCTATGTCTTCCCCCACTGACACATTCACTTCCTCAATGACTTCTACAGTTACTTCTGCGCTACTCGAACAACCAAACTCATTCGTTACTGCCAACAGATAAGTAGTAGTTACTTCAGGACTAACAGTCAAATCCAAAGATTGATTATTACTAATTCCTCCTCCTGTCCACAAGAAACTACTTATAGAACCTGTATAACCCGACTGTAATACCACACTTTCACCTTTACAAATGACTTGATCCTCCAAATTCAAGACAGGTAATTCATTGACAGTAACACGTACAATATCCGATCGGGTACAGCCATTAGGATCTGTTATTTTCAGAGTATAATTGATAGATGCTGTTGGTGTAGCAGTTGGTGTTAAACTCAATGGGTCATCCAAACCAGCTGTTGGAACCCACTCAAAGTCATAAGGAGCTCCTCCCAAATCACCTCGAATGCCTACACTTCCTCCTGCACAAATTTCAGCGTCTTCTCCTGCATTTACCTCATAAGCAGGATATATCTCCAAGACTTTGGGCCAGTAATCAGAACAACCATTTGCTCCTACAACCGAAAAATTGATTGTATACACGCCTGGTTCATTAAATACGTGCGTCGTATTTTGAGAAGTACTCGTATTATTAGCTCCTGAACTAGGATCACCAAAGTCCCAACTCCACGATACAGGTGTTACATACCTAGTATCATCTGTAAAAGTCGCTACTTCTCCCACACAAGCATTTTCCCACTGAAACAAGGCCAAAGGAGAGGGTTTTACATTGATCGTTTTCTCAGCAAAAAACACACACCCTAACGATGTAGTTGTATATAAAGTAACGGTAAATTCTCCACCTATTTCTCCATATATATGTTGTGGATTTGCTTCCGTACTCGTATTCCCATCTCCAAAATCCCACTCCCATCCCGTCACTTCTCCAAACGAACTAGTAGAACGATCTGTAAATATGGCTGGATCAGTACCACAATCAACGGCATAATCAAAATCAGTACGTAAAATAGGATATAAATACAAAATAATATTGGCTGTATCAACACAAGTACCATCTCCCGTATCAGCAATCAAACGAACATAATAAGTACCTGTATCTGGATATTCATACAAGGGATTTTCTTCTGTTGAGATATCAGTATCACTAGTGGGATCTCCAAAATCCCATTGAAACTTGGTTCCATTAATACTATTATTCAGAAACTGTACATCCAAATCAGTCTGGCAATCATTAATTAAATAACTCCCATCAGCGTCAATATCATTAGCTTCTACCGATGCTCTAATCACTGTACAATCCGTTACATTAAACTGGAAATCTCGTTTCACATTTCCAATTAGCTCCCCATTACGATATTCATCTACACAAACCCCTACTACAAACTGCCCTTTCGTAGAAGGAAAACCGACCAATTGCCCTGTTATTGGATCAAGGTTTAAAGGAGGACTCCCTCCTATTGGGTCTAACTTACTATAAGGAGATCGCCACCTTACAGCTCTATAAGGAGGTGGTGGAGCTGGTTCACCACCACAGTATTCAGGATGTCCTGGCTGAACACAATCAAGAGACCCACCTTCTAAAGGATCACACAAATAATATACTAACGAATCTCCCTCTGCATCAATAGCTGATTGATCTACACGCAATTCAGAATCAGCACAAATAACAGTAGGTGGAAATTTTTTAAATACTGGTGAGCTATTACAAATCGCTAATTCAGATGCAGGAATAGTTGCTGTGTAAGAAGAACCCGTTTCTCCCGGATCACGAATATTTCGTAAGGTATTATTACGACTATAACGCTGATATACTAGGGTGTACCCTGTTTCATTAGGAGGCAAGACAATATTTTTCTTATAAGACGCTCGCTGTACACATACATCTGGCAGCGTAATAATACAAATATCTTCAGGAGGATCAACATAACTATATCGAGGAGATGGCAAAGGCATAACTAGTCGATCCTCTAATTTGCGATCTCCAGAATATACAAACAAATAGGCAGGATCATCAAATTCAGCTCCAGTACCTTCACAATCACGATACACTACCAAATTCACCTCATACAAACCCGTTTCATCATTAATACATCTATAAGTCACCTCCCCTCCAACAATATGATTAGCCATTGTTAGTGGAACACTAGCTGTGAAACAGAAAAATAATAATAAAGGGTATAAAAAAACTCTTTTCATGATTTGGCTTTAGGGAGTTTGGAAATGCTTTTTGTTCAAATCAGCGAAAAAGGATTGTAAATAATAAATGATAATTTAACTAAAACGCTATAATTGCTAAAAGTGTTGCTTAAGCAATTGCTAATATAAACTTTTATGTCATACTTTTGACAGTAGAAGTTTACTGAATTATAAAACGAAAGTATGCTATCTATTTTTCTAAGCTCGTCTTACTAAATAACACATCGTATCTAAAATTCACTAATTCACCCATTTTTTCGTACTTTAGCTATCAAATTAACTAAAGGGAAGCCTATTTCCCAATGACAGAAGTAACTTTTATGAAAAAGCTAATTTACCTCCTCCTTCTTTGTTGGATCTCTAATGACCTCTTAGCCCAACAAAGTTTTCCAGTCAACGGTGTACATGACGAACGTGAAAGTAGCTATGCTTTTACCAACGCTACTATTTTTACCCAATACAATAAAAAAATAGAAAATGCTACCCTACTCATCCGAGAAGGGCGAGTCGAAGCTGTTGGTGCTGGAGTTACTATCCCCAAAGAAGCCATTACCATCGATTTAAAAGGAAAGTATATCTACCCTTCTTTTATTGACATTTATAGTAACTATGGCTTACCCGAACCTAAAAAGTCGGAAAGGAAATGGTCAGATCCTCCACAGTTTATCTCCAAGAAAAAAGGAGCCTACAATTGGAACGAAGCCATCCATCCAGAATATAACGCCTTTGAAAACTTCTCTGCCAACGAAGAAAAAGCAAAAGTTTATCGAGAAATCGGATTCGGAACAGTACTCTCCCACCAAAAAGATGGAATTGCTCGTGGTTCAGGCGTACTCGCCCTAGTTGGTGGTGGAAAAGATCACGAAATCATTCTCAAGGACAAAGCAAGTGCCCATTACTCATTCCGAAAAGGAAATTCTGGACAAAACTATCCAAGTTCCTTAATGGGAAGTATCGCATTGCTTAAACAAACCTTCTATGATGCCGATTGGTATAAAGCTGCCAAATATACCGAAGAATATAACATCTCTCTAGATAGCTGGAACCAACTGGAAGAGTTACCTCAAATCATGGAGGTACGCGACTTGCTAACCATCCTACGTGCCGATAAACTTGGAGATGAATTTAATGTGCAATATACCATCAAAGCAAACGGGCATGAATACAAGCGATTAGAGGCAATTAAAGCAACCAATGCGACGCTCATTGTCCCACTCAAATATCCAAAAGCCTATGATGTAGAAGACCCACTCAATGCACTTAATGTAAGTCTTGCCGATATGAAACACTGGGAGCTTGCCCCTAGTAATGCGGCCAAATTAGCAGAAGCAGGTGTTAAATTCGCTCTTACTCCTGCCGATCTAAAAGACATGAAAGATTTTAACGGGAACCTTCAAAAAGCAATCAAAAAAGGATTAAGCCATGAAGACGCACTAAAAGCATTGACCCAAACACCAGCTCAAATTGTCAATAGTTATGACCAAGTAGGTAGCCTTGAAAAAGGCAAAGTAGCTAACTTTCTGATCACTTCTGACTCACTCTTTACAAAAGACTGCAAAGTATATCAAAACTGGATTCGTGGAAAAAAGTATGAGTTGAAAAAAATGGAAACAACAGATCTTGCTGGAGCTTATCAACTAAAAATTGGAAAATATACCAACGATCTCGAAATCGAAGGTAAACCTGACAAACAAAAAGCAGCTATTCGAATCAATGACTCCACAAAAGTAAGTGTACATCACCACGTCGATGAAAAAGCAATTTCCCTCCACTTCAATACCGCTAAGGATAGCCTACTCAAAACCAAATTATCAGATGGTTTTGTGCGCTTAAGCGGTTGGATGGATGACGACAATAAAAACTGGCAGGGACGCGGTCAACTAGCCAATGGTGAATGGGTCGAATGGACAGCCAAATATAAAGGAGAAGTCAAAAAAGACGAGAAAAAAGAGGACAAGGCAAAAGACGAGAAAAAAGGAAAGGATAAGGAAAAAGACAGTGACAAAGCAAAGAAAGACGAAAAGCCAGGAGATATTACCTATCCTTTCATTGCATATGGGTGGACCGAAAAGCCAACTGCCGAAGCAGTACTCTTCCAAAATGCAACCGTATGGACCAATGAAGAAGACGGTATTCTTACCGAAACAGATGTATTAATCGAAAATGGAAAAGTAAAAGCCATCGGTGAAGATTTAGAAGTAGGAGCAGGCACCAAAAAAGTAGATGCAAGAGGCAAGCACCTTACCAGTGGTATTATTGATGAACACTCACACATTGCTATTAGTCGTGGGGTAAATGAAGGCTCACAAGCCAGCTCTGCCGAAGTAAGTATTGCCGATGTCGTCAATTCAGAAGACATTAACATCTACCGCCAACTAGCAGGTGGAGTTACCTCCGCACAACTCCTTCACGGTTCTGCCAACCCAATCGGTGGACAATCTGCCATCATCAAATTTCGCTGGGGACTCACGCCCGAAGAAATGAAATTTGAAAATGCAGATCCATTCATCAAATTTGCACTAGGAGAAAATGTGAAACAAAGTAACTGGGGAGATAACAATACAGTACGTTTTCCACAAACACGTATGGGAGTCGAGCAAGTATATATCGACCACTTTACGCGAGCACTTGAATACGAAAAAGCCAAAAATAACAATAAAAACGGCAAACCATTCCGCCGAGATTTAGAACTAGAAACACTCCTTCAAATTATCAACAAAGAGCGTTTCATTACCTGTCACTCCTACGTACAATCCGAAATTACCATGCTCATGCGTGTAGCCGAACAATTCGGATTCAATATCAACACCTTCACCCACATTCTCGAAGGCTACAAAATTGCCGACAAAATGCAAAAACACGGTGTTGCAGGTTCTACCTTCTCTGACTGGTGGGCTTACAAATACGAAGTAATTGATGCCATTCCTCACAACGGAACTATCATGCACGAAATGGGAGTCGTAACAAGTTTCAACTCCGATGATGCCGAAATGGGTCGCCGCCTCAATCAAGAAGCAGCAAAAGCCGTAAAATATGGAGGATTATCCGAAGAAGAAGCATGGAAATTTGTAACGCTCAACCCTGCCAAAATGCTCCACCTCGACGATAGAGTAGGAAGTATCAAAGTAGGAAAAGATGCAGATATGGTATTATGGTCAGACAATCCACTATCTATCTATGCCAAAGCAGAACAAACCTATGTAGACGGAATTTGCTATTTCGATTTAGAGCAAGATGCCATCCTTCGTAAGCAAATCAATGAAGAGCGTAACCGCCTCGTTCAAAAAATGCTTAAAATCAAAAAAGGTGGTGGCGAGACTCAAAAACCAATGCCGAAAAGAGCAAAACACTATCACTGTGACACGATGGGCGAATAATATATGGTATCATTTTATCAATCTGTGATAATCTGAGAAATCTGTGATCTACTTAAAAACATCGCACGTCGCACATCGCACGTCGCACAATTAAAAACCATGAAAAAAACAATTCTATATATCCTCATCACCTTCCTTTTCATAGGAACCAACTACGCCCAAGATGCTTATGTTCCAGTACCAGGAGCAGCACCTCAAGGCGAAACCATCCTTTATGGAGGTACTGCCCATATTGGCAATGGGAAAGTTATCGAAAATAGCCTCATCATCCTCGAAGACGGCAAAATCAAAAGCATTAATACGGCTACTATTCCACCCAAAGCGGGCAATGTCATCAATATCAAAGGCAAACACGTTTACCCAGGGCTTATCGCTGCCAATACCACCCTCGGACTTTCCGAAATTGGAGCAGTAAGAGCGACCCGCGACTACCAAGAAGTAGGAAGCATCAACCCAAATATTCGTAGTATCATCGCCTACAATACCGACTCAAAAGTAACTCCTACCGTGCGTTCCAATGGGGTATTAATCGCCCAAGTCGTACCACAAGGAGGACGCGTATCGGGGCAATCTTCTATCGTCAACCTCGATGCTTGGAACTACGAAGATGCCACCTACAAAGCCGACGATGCCATCTATTTATCATGGCCAGGCATCACCAGCTACAACTGGGAAAAAGAAGCCTTTGAAAAAAATAAAAACTACAACAAAGCACTCGATGGTATTCGAGAACTATTTACCCAAGCCATGTCCTACTGCGACAACGATGCCCCTACTAATACCAACCTCAAACTAGCTGCCATGTGTGGCTTATTCAGCAACTCTAAAAAGCTATTTGTACGTGCCGATGGTGCAAAAGAAATCATTGCCGCTGTCAACTTCCTAAAAGAATACGACCTTGACATTGTTATCGTTGGAGGACGCGATGCATGGATGGTAACCGACCTACTCACAGAAAACAAAGTAGCAGTTGTGCTCAACAAAACACACAACCTTCCTCGCTATGCTGACGACGATATAGACCTACCTTTTAGAATGCCTAAAATGCTTCAAGATGCGGGCGTCCTATATTGTATTTCTGTAGGTGCTGGATGGGATGGTTTTTGGGATCAGCGTAACCTCGCCTTCGAAGCAGGTACTGCCGCCGCTTATGGACTTACCGCTGAAGAAGCACTTGCCTCTATTACAAGCAATGCCGCACGAATCTTAGGCATCGACAAAACCCTCGGCACACTCGAAGTAGGTAAAGATGCAACTCTCATCGTTTCAGAAGGCGACATTCTCGATATGCGTACCAGCAATATCCAAATGGCCTTTATTCAAGGGCGCACCATGAATACCGATAACAAGCAAAAACAATTGTATCGCAAATTCATGAAAAAATACGAACTAGAAGCAAGCCCTAAACAGTAAAAACATAGCGTGCTACGTCTCTACGGCAAGCTACCACTGCTATCCCTCACGCAAAGACGGTGATTGGATGAATGCATGATAGGATGATTGGATGGTATAATATCCAATCATCCAGTCACCCAATCATTCAGTCATTAAAAAAAGGCCGTCTTATACGGATAACGTATCGCATACTGTCTTTGTACCGCCTCTAGCAATACCGACCTAAAATGTAAGAAATTCTCCTTATCAATAGCCGAAATAAACACACAATTCCCCTTCGTACTAGAACGCCATTTCTGTTGCAATTCATCCATAATTTCCGCCTTCGTTTCAGGCTTCAAAAACTCATCAAAATAACGATCTCTGTACATATCCATTTTGTTGAATACCACAATGGTCGGCTTTCCACCCGCTCCAATTTCTTGTAAGGTACTACCCACCACATTCATATGGTCTTCAAACTGAGGATGCGCCATATCTACTACATGTAATAACACATCTGCCTCGCGAACCTCATCCAAAGTCGATTTAAAACTCTCGATAAGGCGGTGAGGAAGTTTGCGAATAAATCCTACTGTATCCGACAACAAGAAGGGAGTGCGTTCAATCACCACCTTTCGAACGGTCGTATCTAATGTTGCAAATAACTTATTCTCAGCAAACACTTCCGATTTACTTAGCAGGTTCATCAATGTAGATTTACCCACATTGGTATAACCCACCAGAGCTACTCGTATCATTTCACCACGACGTTTTCGCATCGTTGCATTTTGCCGATCAATCTTTGCCAACTTGTTTTTCAATACAGAGATTTTTTCGTTCACAATACGCCGATCCGTCTCAATTTCCTGCTCCCCAGGTCCACGCATCCCGATCCCCCCTTTCTGACGCTCCAAGTGAGTCCAGAGTCCACGCAATCGAGGTAAGAGATATTGCATTTGTGCTAGTTCGACCTGTGCTTTGGCTTGTGCCGTTTGGGCACGCCCTGCGAAAATATCAAGAATCAAAAAGCTACGATCAATCACCTTGCATTTTAGCTCCTTCTCGATATTAAACTGCTGTGTAGGACTCAAATCGTCATCAAAAATAACGAGGTCTATTTCTTT
>JAHDHP010000087.1 GCA_020631245.1 Bacteroidota bacterium
TGCTAGTTCCGCATAGTCCTAGCGGTGTCTTCCGCTGTCAGCCCCGCTAGTCCTTACTACACAAAAGCAGCTATTTCGCCAAGCTACCACTTCTATCCCTCACGCGAGACAGTTGTTGTGTTGTTGTGGGATTGTGTTGTTGAGTTAGCGTTACGCATTTTTGATTAGAGGCTGTCCTCTGTGTTTTCTACCTCTGTGTTCCCTCTCTGTGCCCTCTGTGTTCCCTCTCTGTGCCCTCTGTGTTCCCTCTCTGTGCCCTCTGTGCCTCCATTCTCTGCGCCCTCTGTGTTCACTCTCTGTGCCCTCCGTGTTCCCTCTCTGTGCTCTCTGTGTTCCCTCTCTGTGCCCTCTGTGTTCACTCTCTGTGCCCTCTGTATTCCCTCTCTGTGCCCTCTGTGTTCACTCTCTGTGCCCTCTGTGTCAAAAAAATACTTGCAACTCCCACCCAAATCCCATATATTTATTCTTGTCATTCATCAACCAACACATCCCGACAACCTACCTATATTAATGTGCTCTCCAAGAACCTTTTTTATCCATTACTAAGTTGATGATATTCTAAGACTATTTTATTAATCTACCATGAAAGATCACATTATTACACCAGTAGTAGTGCTACTACTCTTATGCCATTTCTTACCCACAACACTACAAGCACAAAACACACCTCCCTACCAACCCATGGCCATTGAAAATGCACATTGGCAAATCATAGAAGATAATTTCGAAATTAATATTTGGCCAGTCGATAGACATTATGAATACCTTGCCAAAGGAGACACAACTATTGGCGATTATACCTACAAAAAAATATATCGACGTGATTTTGCTTTCGAAAGTGACTGTGGTAGTTGTTATCCTGATTACGAGTACCCTTTAAGAGTTGCCAGTAGTGAATTAGTAGCTGTTATGCGAGACGACACCCTCGAACGAAAAGTATACACTATAAAATTTGAATCGCACGACTACTGTTATGAAGAGCAGGAATATCTGTTATATGATTTTAGTGTAGAGGAAGGAGATATATTTTACAATTGCAAAGGAGAGTACGTAGATAGTATTCGACTAAAAGAAGTTTCAACAGATAATATGACAATGGAACCCTTAATGACCATACATACTTTTGGTGGAACCTATACAGAAAAAATAGGTGGAAATGGAGGACTATTTGCAGGGCCTCTTCCAGCACCATTAAGTGGTTGGACACAATACTTAGCCAGCTATTGTGTAGGCGATGATTATAGTTGTGGCTTAAATACAAGCATTACACCAAAACAACTTGTTCCTACCTTCCAGTTATATTCTAATCCTAGCACCAACATCCTCGAATGGGAACTAACCGAAGCCCTCCAACAAATCACCATCAGCAACCTACTCGGACAAACCGTAATGACACAGCCTATAAATAGACAGTCCATCAACCAAGTGAATGTACAACACCTGCAAACAGGCATTTACTTCCTGCAACTAGAAACAACGAAAGGGGAATTACTTACTCAAAAATTTATTCGATAAATGCTATTTGCAATTACTCCTTTTTTCTCTGATCATACTCCTTTTGAATGGCATTACTTGTATAAGCAATGTCTTTAAAAATTCTATTGATTTTTTGAGGATCGATAATCGTATCCACAAGCTGACTATCATAGTATCGAATAACCTGTTTCGTACTTGGATACATTAGAAACAAGGAGTCAATGAAGTTTATTTCGTCAGATTGGCTATAAACAGGTAGATCTGTTCTATAAACTATTTTATCAATAGCGTCCTTATTTAAGTATACTCTTTTCAACGTATAACCATTTTCAGGCATCGTCCACTCTTTATACAAACTAAGTTGACCATCCTTGAAATAAGCTTCTGCCTTCCAATCAGGAGCAATATGAATATCCTCAAAAGTGCCATTTAGTTGGGCAATGGCGTCTTGAAATTCCCTTTCAAACTGCTTATCTATAGCATCATTGGAAGGACCACATGCCATTAAAAGCAATAAAACACATATAGACACAAGATACTTCATATAAACCAATTTTTATCTTTGCTGTAACTAAGCTTCGTCGGACGTTTCATCGTAAATCGTTCCATCGCCTTTCGCGTGAGGGATAACAGCGGTAGCTTGGCGTAGAGACGTTGCACGCAACGTCTGTACAGAAAGCTAGTAAGGCTTTTGCTGGCAGGGCTGACAACGGAAGACACTGCCAGCAAACATAGCCGAACAGCTTTTCTGCAAGCCAACTACAAGCGAATAGCCCGACCCCATTTTTGCCAATCAACCTGTCAGGTTTATAGTAAACACTGTATGTATCGAATAACGTACTACTTAAAACCTGACAGGTTTCGATTGGCAAAAATGGGGACACGCCCCAAAAAAATCATCGCACATCGCACGTTCAATCGTCGCACATTTATCACATTTCATAGCCCCGTTTCGCAATATTATAAAGCCCCGCACAAATCAGCAAGACCACCAACACACCAAGCCAAGCCCCCATCGGTTTATCCATCATCGCCATAATATTCGGATCACCCGTATAACCCACAGGAATCGCCAAACCAATACCCAATAAAGCCTCTCCTGTAATTAATCCCGAAGCAAAAAGCAGCCCCGCTTGCGTACTGTTATGCACGCCCGTTTGATGCTGTTCATCTGACTTCGAGCCCCTGTTATTTGTCTGATAACGACTCACCAAATAGGCAATAATACCACCTAACATAATCGCACTATCCAACTCAAAAGGCAGGTACAAACCAACCGCCACTGCCAATACAGGAATGCGGAAAGAAGCACCACGACGCTCTTGGTATAAATCAGCTAGGATAATCAAAATACCGATCACCACACCTAGCCCAATCATCGTCCACGGCAGATTCCCCCCAAAGACACCTTCTGCTACACTCTGCATCAAAGTTGCTTGAGGAGCCGTCAACGAATCGGGATGCTCAAGCGTTTTAGGACCAAATCCATAAGCATTGTTCAACTGTGATAATACAGGAGCCATCACCAAAGCCGCTGATGTCACCCCTACCACTTGCATAAATTGCTGTTTACGCGGTGTAGAACCGAGTACATTCCCCGCCTTCAAATCCTGCATATTATCCCCCGCTATAGCTGCTGCACAACAAACCACCGCACCAATCAAAATCGCAGCCGCAGGACCTTTTGCCGAACCTGTTCCCATAAAGAGCAAAAGCAATAAAGACGCGGTTAGAATCGTCGCAATCGTCACCCCCGAAATGGGGTTATTCGAACTTCCTACCAAACCCGCCATATAGCCAGCTACCGCCGAGAATAAAAAGCCTGCAATTACCATAAAAACGGCCATAAACAAGGAAACGCCAAATATTTCTGTCTCTGAAAAGTAGATATAAAAAATAGGAAGAATCATAAGAATAATCCCTAGCATCACCCACTTCATAGGTGTATCTAATTCGGTACGCAAAATACTCGTTCCATCTTTCTTCGTTTGAAACGCATCTAAACCCGAACGCAAAGCCACGCCTAGCGATTTACGAATACTCACCAATGCCCACAAACCTCCAATCAACATCGCTCCTGCTCCTAGATAACGGATTTTCTCATTCCAAATCTTCCCACCTATCGCTACAGGATCACCCGTAAATGCCTCGCCCGAAAAAGCGATATATAAAGGAATAGCCACCCACCAACTAATCACCCCACCAATAAATACCAGTGCTGCAATTCGCAAACCCACAATATAACCGACTGCAATAAGGGCAGGAGAGGCATTCAAACCAAAAAAGCCATACACCTTTCCACCTGCCAAATGTGCCATTTCTAAGGAACTTTTCCAGAGTTTCAAACCACTTTCAATCAACTTTACCACCGCTCCAATCAATCCACCCCACACCAAAAACTTGATAAACTTCCCACCATCGGTACCTGTTTTCAATACCTCCGCAGTTGCTACTCCTTCTGGAAATTTCAATTTCTCTCGTACAATCAGGGCTGAGCGTAAAGGAATCGTAAAAAAGACACCCAAAATACCTCCACATAACGCTATAAAGGTCGTTTGCCAATAATTAAAATCGTCCCAATAACCCATCAATACTAAAGCAGGAAAAGTGAAAATCACCCCTGCTGCCAACGATTCACCTGCACTTGCTGCTGTCTGTACCGCATTATTTTCCAATATATTCGACTTCTTAAAAAGGCGTAAAATACCCATCGAAATCACTGCCGCAGGAATAGAAGCCGAAACAGTCATCCCAGCAAACAAGCCTAAATAGGCATTCGCAGCAGCAAGAATAGCAGAAAGTAGTATACCTAGTATCACCCCCTTGACCGTTATTTCGGGCAAGGTCTGACTGGCAGGAATATAAGGTTGATCTTTGCGCTCCATAAATTGGGTTTTAACGGTTGAAAATTGTTACTGAAGACCATTAAACGGCAAGCTAGTAAATAGAATCTATTAAAAAAGTTACTTTTGCCGCATCTTAAAAGTCTAAACAAACGTTTAAAGAATTACACCAATTTAGAAAAGATCGCGAATATTTAATAATCTTTACTAATATATTTGCACCCAAAATAAATTGCTCCAACAGTAATAAAAAAGAAACCATGAAAAAAATAAACATCACTGCATTCCTGATGATTCTACTTTTGGTAGTAGCAAACATCATGGAAGTTGAAGCGCAAGTTAGAAGACCCAATACAGGTGGCACTTCTACTAGAGGACCTGCAAAACCGACAGGAAAGAGCATATTCAATTCCGAAAAATTTTTTATCGGAGGAGAGTTTGGCAATATTTTTTTTAATGCCCAGTCTATCTCTATTGTTATTGCCCCCCTAATAGGCTACCGCATTACTGAAAAAGCTGCTATAGCAGCAGGACCTTCCTTCCAATACCCTAGCACGCTTCCTGCTATTTCCACACAAGGTTTTGATTGTGAGAGAAAAAAAGCACTTTGGGGAGCTAGGGCCTTTACCAGATATGATATTCTGAATGGAATCGCTGCTCATGCCGAATTCAACGCCTACAATTTTCAAAAATGTACCGTTCTACCCAAGCAATTTGGCAAAGCCAAAAAGTGGATTATGCGCCTACCAATAGGAGGCAGTTACTCGCGAAAATTAGCAGGAAGAACTTACGCAAACGTCTCTATTCTCTACGACGTGCTATACGATGAAGAAACATCTCCTTTCAATAGCCCTCTTATATACAATGGAGGAATCAATATAAGACTGTAAAAAAGGGGCGATTTACGATGAAACAAAACTCCCCTCCTCGGAGGGGCAGGGGGTGGGTTTTATGCGGTGCGAAGTGCGCTGATGGAACTTACAATGATGAAACAAAAGCCCAGGCTTCGTGAGTAGGAAAGTGACCTATGAGATTTTTGGCAATAAAAACAGGAAGGACGATTGACGATGAAACGATTAGTGTCCGACGGAAAAAAGAGAATCAAGAGAGGATAAAAAAGTCTAGGCTATGAGCGCAGATATCTGACATTCAAGATTTTTGACTATAAAAACAGAAAAAATTGTGCGACGTTCGATGTACTAAGTGCGACGATGGAACGTGCAATGATGAAACAAAAGCCCAGGCTATGAGCGCAGATATCTGACATTCAAGATTTTTGACTATAAAAACAGAAAAAATTGTGCGACGTTCGATGTACTAAGTGCGACGATGGAACGTGCAATGATGAAACAAAAGCCCAGGCTATGAGCGCAGATATCTGACATTCAAGATTTTTGACTATAAAAACAGGATGCAGAGAAAGCATGGCTTTTGCAGCGAAGCAGGCGGTGTTTGAGCGTAGCGAGTTCGTCTGCGACGC
The DNA here is from genome assembly GCA_020631245.1 of Bacteroidota bacterium. GTDB lineage: Bacteria > Bacteroidota > Bacteroidia > Chitinophagales > UBA2359 > JAHDHP01. The sequence continues at coordinate 5,800 of JAHDHP010000087.1, forward strand.
TTCTCAAATCCTAGTTTTTATTCAAAAATCTTGTAAGTCTTGAATTTTGGTTCTTTGTTTCAAGACAAAGAACAACAAAAACATTGAATTCTGGTGCTTTGTTTCAAGACAAAGAACAATAAAAAAACTTATAACTAAAAAAAGCGTCTTGGTTTTGCCAAGACGCTTTTTTTACTCAATACGCAAAGCCTTCAAATCATAATCCACTGCTGTAAAAATCCCTGTTCCCCCCTCAATATTCGAAATAATCCGTGAAGGTCGAGAAAAAGGACTGGCCGTCGCATCCCCCGCATCATCCACCGTTTCCAAAAAGCGATAATACGCCTCATCAATTGTATATAAGCGCACTTCTACATCATCTCCTTCTCGAAAAGCATAACCCGTTCCCGAAACAGTACGCTGATCCGCAAACACATTATCACTAAACTCCCAACTATAAGTCGAATCAGGATCAAAGGTATTGGCATTCGTAAAGTAGACCTTATAATAGTTCGTTGCTTCAGGTAGATCATAAAAATACATAATCACCGAAGCCTCTGCCGAATCATTCTTCAAATAAATCAAGGTATCAATATCCGTTCGAGGCATCATCTGTGTCGTCGAACTCACTGTACGCCCTTTATCATCTTTCACCTCCAAATAATAGGGTTCAAAATCATTAGCCGCTACAATCTTATCCAACTTCACATATACATTCAAACTATCTATCAAAGTCAGCGTATCTGTCACTCCCTTATGTGTAATCGTCACCGTCGCATCCTTCACCACAGGCACCTCAAAAGGATCCAAAAATCCCACACTTTCTGTAAGTGATAGAATATAAGGTAGTCCTGCTTCCAAATAGCACTCTACCACCAATTGATTTTCATATTCAGGTAAGTCAATTTCAATCTCTTTTTCACAACTCGACAAATAAAAGGTGGCACTCAACAGTATCAACACCCAAAAAACATATTTACGCATTATTTCTCTAGTTTAAAATCTGTACGCGGATAAAAGACATTCCTATCTGTTATCGCATTAAAATCAAAAGACTCCAATAAATACCGATGTAAAAACTTCTTATCACCTGGCTTCGAACTGGCAGTCTGTTTAAAAGACACCTGTACCCCCTCAATAGTTCGATAATCTTCAAAATGCATCGCACCTTTCAAGAAACCCGCCAAATCACGAATACTATACTGCGCATAATCCAACAGCTTTGTCTCCCGATTAATCCACAACAAATATTGATCTACCTTTTTCTGTGGAGTCAATTCCCTCCAAGAACAAAACACCAAATCATAGGTCTGTCCTCCGAGCTTCTCCTCCCCCGCATACTGCACCAATTCCGCATACTGAATCGCAAAAGGCATTTCCATAAAATACTGAATCGTAGGTAACCAAAACTTCAATTTCTTTTGCTGTTTAAACACCGCCTCAACATCTTCGACCTCCGTATACGTCGCCCAATTCTGAATCCCCCACACTTCCCCTTCTTGCTTCCCCTCCAAAAAAGTCAAGCGACTATCAGTAGTCCCCACCAAATAAGACAAGTCCATCAATTCCGCATTCTTCTTCCACGGCATCGCCGCCATTTGCTTCACACCACCTCCCCATTCATCCCGAAACACTACCTTCACCGACTCAAAACCAGCATACTCATCCCAGCCATGCGCATCTGCCATATCCAATAACAACTGTCTTCCACGATCCCTCTGTTCCTCCTCCATATCGTCCTCCACCATATCCGTCCGCAAATCACTCAAACAACCACTCAAGCCCAAACACATCAATAATAAACCCCAAAATAAACATCTATTCATACTCTTAGTTTTTCCGCATAAATTTATGATTCCAAAATAAAATCCTCGCACATCGCACCTAGTACTTCGCACATTTCCTCTCTGTGTTCTCCGTGTTCATTCTCTGCGTTCTCTGTCGTTACTCTCTGTGCCCTCCGTGTTCATTCTCTGCGTTCTCTGTCGTTACTCTCTGTCCCCTCTGTTTTTATTTCTCTGTGTTCTTTGTGCCCCCCATCATCACCAAAGCCTTCAACATCTTACTTGCCTTCTCTGTCTCAATATGAAAATCATTATACATCACCGTTCCCTCTGTATCAATAATCACCACCCACGGCGTTCCCCCCGTTCTATAATTCGTCAAAATCTTCGAACGATTACGAGTTGTTTTATCACCCGTATCATGCCCAAAAGGAATCTTCAAATCATACTGCTGTTGCACCTTTCGCAACTTATTTTTGGTATTCGTACCATGCCCCTCAAAAACAGTTTGTACCGCTACAAAAGCCACATTATCATTATCCTTAAATTCCGTAGCCAATTTTTTTAACGTCGGAAATCCATATTTATGACAACCAGGACACCAACTCTGAAAACCATAAAGATACACCACTTTTCCTTCAAAGTCCTTCAAATCAATCGCCTCCATCGACTCCCCATTTTCATCAATCCAAGTATCCACCTCCCAAGAAGGAGCCTGCAAACCCCAAATCCCTAGTTTTTCTAGCTCTTGCGCCTCCATAAAAGGAATAATAAATAGCATGAATACGCCAATAAGTCCTATTCTTTTTAATAACATCTCAATATCCGTTTTTTATGATTAAATTTTGGGCGTGCCCTTTCACAGGTCTTCGGGAATGATGGGCTTTCGTACAGACAAGGCATGCCTTATCTCTACTTCATTCCTTCATTCCCTCAATCCCTGTTCTAGGTCGGGCTATCCGTTTGTAGTTGGCTTGTAGAAAATATAGTCGGCTATATCGCCTAGCAGTGTCTTCCTTCGTCAGCCCTGCTAGTCGAAGCCTCCTTATATTTCTACTTCACCAAGCTACCACTGCTATCCCTCACGCAAAAGACGATTAACGATGTGACGATTTGTGCCCGACAGACGTTCTTTTATCACTCATTTTACATTGTTTAATATCTGATGCCCCACATTCCCACACTTAATATCACTAAATACTTATTTCTCAAAAGTTATCTAGAAAACAATTCATCAATATTTCCCATTTTATCTCGAAAAAAACTATCTTTGGAAACCAATCCAAGAAACATAATACACAATCAAGGTTATTCCAAGTTACTTTTCACAATTTATTAACGTCCAATTTAGGACATTAATCAGGAAAGCTCTATCATTGAGCGTTCAAAAATGGTCAAGCTTTAAAATATTGTTCAAAGTATTTCAATATAATAAAATAAGCTGACTAGATGCAACGTTTATGTATTCGGTTGCACGACTACAAAAAAAATGTCAAAGCTCAAATAAATGATGAGCTGGTTTCGTTTAGTCTAGACATATGGAAAAAAAGGGTCGGCACATATTGTACTTTATATTTTGTCTTACAGTATTTTACTGTCCGAAAGGTTTTGCCCAGCAAGCCCCTCAATATACACAATTCTTTTTTCAACAATTAGCATTCAACCCTGCTTATGTAGGTAGTAGTAATGATATAGTAATTGATGCAGGATTAAGAGGACAATGGATTGGGCTTCCAGAACAACCTTTTTCACAAAACATAGGTATTCATCTTCCAGTACCACTTCTAAGCAGTGGCATTGGGCTTCAAGTCTCCAACGACATGCTAGGCCCCAATCGACACACTAGTGCTTATTTGGCATATGCATGGAAATGGAAAATTAATCGTTCAACAGCCCTTTCCATAGGTATACAAGGAGGCATTATCCAGCAGGCTTGGAAAGGAGGAGAATTAATTACCCCTTTTGGAGAATATGACGGCACTATCAATCATAATGACGCCATATTACCCACAAGCACCGTAGGAAGCTTAGTTCCAGATGGAGCAGCAGGAATTTATTTCAATACCAGTCATTTAGAAATAGGACTCGCTGCACAACATCTACTAGAACCCAAAGCAAGCTTCCAAATAGAAGATCAACAATTAGACTATCAATATAAAAGACATTTTTTAGCATATGGAGCATATGATTTTAGTATTGGTAATACTATAATACTCCAACCTTCGTTATTGATAAAGTCTGACCTAGTGAACCTGCAAGCAGAACTACATGCACTGGCAACTATCAATGAAAATATATTAGCAGGAGTAGGATTTAGAGGATGGCAGCCAAATAGTTTTGATGCAGTCACTTTTTTAGCAGGTATTCATCTCACTAATTATCTTCGATTGAGTTATAGTTATGATTGGAATATCTCTAGCTTACAAAAAACAAATACAGGATCACACGAATTAGTGATTCGATATACAATAAAAAACGTTTTACCTTCAGGAAAAGGTAAAGCCCGATATAATCCTCGACACCTGTAGCTAAATGGAGAGTTTATACCTGCTTTTTTGAGGAAAAAAGCAATATCGTTGGCGTAAATTTTGATAATTTCTTGTCAACCATAGCATAAACTCGTAATTTTGCGCCGATTTCCAATTTAGGTAATAAATATCTTTCTAGAATAGCAATATTTTATAAATGTTGATTCCAATGAAAAAAGTTGTAATAGCTTTCTGCGTATTTTTAGGGATTACTGCACTTTATAGCTGTGGTGGATCTAAGTCATCATCTTCTTACTCTGGATACCTTTCAGGGGTAGAAGACCGTCCCAAATGGGGAGGTATTGATCCTGAAGGTATGGTTTATATTCCACCTGGAACCTTTAATATGGGACCTAGTGACCAAAATGTAAACAATGCCTTAATCCAACGAAGTAAATCCAAAGACATTCAAGGATTTTGGATGGATGACACCGAAATTACCAATAACGAGTATCGTCAATTCGTATATTATGTACGTGATTCAATTGCTCACAGTATGTTAGATCATTTCGAAGAAGATGATAATGGGCAACAAAAAATCGATTGGAGTTATGATATTGACTGGGCATCTGACTCAGAAGATGCAGAAGCTCTAGGAGAATTATTCTATTCAGGAGAAGACCAGTTCTGGGGCAACCGTGACCTTAACGCTCGTAAGTTAATGTACAAGCGTGAATGGTACGACTGGAAAAAAGCAGCTAGTAAAAGCTGGGAAGATGCGGACAATAGCGATAGAAAACTATCTATGCGTGAAAGAAATGCTCGTAGCTCTTTCATCCAAGAACAAGAAGTAAATATCTATCCAGATACCTTATGCTGGATTCACGATTTCTCATATGCTTATAACGAGCCAATGACTCGTAACTATTTCTCTCACCCTGCTTTCGATGACTATCCTGTAGTAGGTATTAGCTGGATACAAGCAAATGCTTTCTGTGACTGGCGTACCAAACTTTGGAAAGATTATACAAGCGAAACAGGTGAATTGAACGGAGAAAACTTCCGTTTACCTTTCGAAAGTGAGTGGGAATACGCAGCGAGAGGTGGTCTAGACTTAGCTCCATATCCTTGGGGTGGTCCTTATGTAAGAAACTCTAAAGGTTGTTTATTAGCTAACTTCAAACCTGGAAGAGGTAACTACTCAGAAGACGGTGGAACTTATACCGTAAAAGTAGCTTCTTACCATCCAAATGACTATGGTTTATATGATATGGCAGGAAACGTTGCAGAATGGACGTCTACCGCGTTCAATGAAGGTGCCTATTCTTATGACCATGATATGAACCCAGATATTCGTTACGACGCAAAACAAGAAGATAACTCTACTAGAAAGCGTAAAGTAACAAGAGGTGGTTCTTGGAAAGATATCGCTTACTATATCCAAACAGGAACACGTCACTGGGAATACCAAGATACATCTAAATCTTATATCGGTTTCCGTTGTGTAATCACACAATTAGGACGTAATAAAAACTAAATAAAAGTAATACTAGACAAAGCAAGTAAATGCCTGCTTTGTCTAGTAAAAAAATAACCAGAGAAACATCAGAAGATCGTATTGATTAGTTTATTTTAAGCATAGCAGTGCTATTGTTTCAAACAGTACTACTACACTTATAACCTTAAATTCACTTCCCTTATACATATTACTACATTGGTTATTTCTGTTAAAAGTGACAGACTATTGATCTCAATGCCGTCACTTTTAAAATTTTTCTAAACAGCAAAACGATAGTAAAGAACTATGGCATTCTATGAATCGAACGGGTTTAAATACCTAAAAAATCTTCTTATTGGATTAGGTGCTGCCTTTATCATTATTGGGGCACTTTTCAAAATCCTACACTGGCCCTACGCAAATGAAATCCTGACAGCAGCAATGATTGGAGAAGCAGCTATTTTTGCTATCCAAGCATTCATCCCTCCTCACAAGGAGTACTATTGGGAAAAATTGTATCCAGGTTTGGATAATATCAATGGGAAAGTGCAAGCAATTACTCCTGGAGTTTCTACTGCAGGAAATGGAACGACACAACAATTAGATCATGCATTGGCAAAAGCGGGTGTTGACAAAGATTTAATTGGTCGCTTAGGAAATCACCTAAACTCTTTGGGTGACAACTTATCACAACTAACCAAGGTAACAAGCACAACAGGGGCTACAAGTGAATTTTCAAAGCAGGCAAAAGAAGCAGCAGCAGCACTTTCTGAAGTGAAAGTAGCTTATAAAAATGCCGCTCTAGTTGCTCAAGATTTGAAAGCAGCTTCTGATAATACGAAAAAGTATCAACAACAAGTAAGTGCAGCGTCTGACAACTTAGCGAAGTTAAATGCTGTTTACGAGTTAGAATTACAAGATACTAACAACCACTTGAAGGCATTGAACAAGTTTTATGGTAACCTTACTAATGCTATTGACAACTTAAACGAGTCAGTAGAAGATACAAAGCGTTATAAAACTCAAATGGCTTCTTTAGCAAACAATCTAAGCTCTTTGAATACAGTATATGGTAATATGCTATCTGCTATGTCAATGGGAGCTAAAAGAAAATAAATCGATTTAAAGGAAGACTTTTATTACCATGTTCAAGTCTTTCTACTAACGATTATTCAGGGAAGTGTACAGGTTATGTTACTTGTACACTTTCTTTATATAACATGCTATGAGTTAAAGTGGGAATAGATGTAAATTTTTCCCTTTCTGATATAATAGCCTTCTCCAAAACTCGTTATTAAAAGGAATTGATGAAGCACTCTCTATTGGGATGCTGATCTTTTCATTATCTTTGTAAAAAAATTTACGATCACTTATAAATAGTTGTAAAATGAGATTGTTGTTCGTAATGCTTATTGGCTTTTTTGCCTGCACCTTGGTTCTAAACCAAGAGGTCATGGCACAAGGTGAAAATTATGATGACGCCTTTGAAAATCCTTTTGATCTGCCAGAGGATGATAACCCCTATGATGATAATCCTTATGCAGAACCCGAACCGGCTCCCGCACCAGCTCCTGCTCCTGCGCCACCACCGCCGCCCCCTCCTCCTCCAGCACCGGCTCCTAAACCTACACCAGTAGAAACACAGCAGCCGCCTCCGCCAGTGAGAGAGACCATTCCGACAAATCCTATTCCTCCTGCTCCAGATAATCCAACAACCGACGCTCCTCGTCCTGCAGATGACAAACCAACATCTATAGAACAACCAGCAGACGATCCGAATGCCAATCCTTTTGATAATCCATTCGACTTGCCAGAGGATGATAATCCATATGCAGAAGAAGGTGATAAGAAAAAAGGAAATTCTAATGATGGTGGTGGAAAGCCTGCTGGTGGTGGTAGTAAAGGTGATGATAATCCATACGCAGGTGGTGGAGATGATGAAGACTTCTTACCTCCATTAATTGGCTTAGATACTGCTGAAGTAGAAGTAAATACAACTCCATTAGTACCAGATGGTATTTATGAAAAGCAAATTAGTAAAGAGCGTAAAGCTTTGGAATATGACCATATCCGTGAGGCAGATGTTTTCTGGCAAAAAAGAGTATGGCGAGTTATTGATACCGATCAAAAAATGAATCAGGTATTCGCTTATCCAAAAGAGCCTCTAATTAGTGTACTATTAGAAATCATTGAAAAGTATCCAGAAGATACCATTACCTTTATGTATGATGATTTCACGGTACCAAAAACAATTGAAGACTTAGATAAAGAGTTGAATAATATCGATACTATCTTAGTAGAAGATCCTATTACTGAAAAAGAATATCGTAAAGTAGTAAAGAATGACTTCAACTGGATGGATGTAAAGAAATTCCGTATCAAAGAAGATTGGGTGTTTGACGAAGAATCATCTCGTATGGAAGTACGTATCTTAGCTATTACGCCTATCATGGACAAATACGACGAAGGTACTGGAATGTATATGGGAGTATTACCTTTATTCCACGTTTACTATCCAACAATTAGAGAAGACTTGGTGAATTATGAAGTCTTTAACGAAGGAAACGATGCCAATAGATTGAGTTGGGAAGACTTGCTCCGTATGCGCTACTTTAGTAGTTATATTATGAAAGAGTCAAATTTACAAGATCTTAAAATCTCCGAATTCTTAAGTGGTAGAGATGCACTTCTCGAAGCAGAACGTGTGAAAAAAGAGATTTTTGAAATGGAACAAAACCTTTGGTCTTACTAAAATAAAAAGGTTTGTAAACCATTAATAGTTAACTGTAGAAATTGAAGAGCCAGAACGATATTATGTTGTTCTGGCTTTTTTTTA
>JAHDHP010000088.1 GCA_020631245.1 Bacteroidota bacterium
TGAGGGAATGGGGGATTGAGGGAGTATATTTGTAATGAGGTGTTTCATAAACTTATATTGATTTAGATTTATTCAGTCGTTGGTATAAGGTGTCAGGCGACAGGATTCAGGGGTCAGATTTTTAGTCCATAGTCCTACAATTAACCACAGATTTCACAGATTAACACAGATAATATAGATGGTTGCGTAACGCTAACTCAACAACACAACAACTTTCTTGCGTGAGGGATAGAGGCGGTAGCTTGGTGAAATAGCTGCTTTTGTGAGCCTTGACCTAGCAGGGCTGACAGCGGAAGACACTGCTAGGGCATATAGGCGAACTAGTAGCTATGAGCCAACTATTAGCCGAAAGCCCGACCTGGAGCAGGGATTGGGGGAATGCGGGATTGAGGGATTGTGTGAGCGTTACGCGTTACTTTTATCAATCCCGCAATTCCCCAATCCCTGCGAAAGGGCACGCCCAGAAAATGATGATTGGGCGATAGCATGACTGGGTGATTGGATGACAGAATGACTAGGTGAAATGAACGATTCTAAAAAGTTGAAACGATCATCGCACATCGCACCTAGCACTTCGCACAAAATCATAATAAAATTACTACTTTTGGGCTACAAAAAAAACATTGACTATGTACTCCGATAAACAACAAAAGACACTTGATGGTTTAGGGAAAACGCTATTAGCGAATAATCACCTTAAATCGACGACTGAGCAGGATGCTCCTAGCATTATTGATGAACTGATACAGGTGATTAATTATCACGATTGGCGGTATTATGTGCTGTCGGAACCGATTATTGATGATACAGATTATGATTATTTGTTTGATGCCTTGAAATTATTGCAAGAGACCTATCCTAAATTGATGCGGCCTGATTCTCCGACGCAACGAGTGGCCAGGGGTTTGTCGGAAGATTTTGAATCGGTGGAGCATACGGTTCCGATGTTGTCATTGGCGAAGGCGTATAACGATCAGGATTTGATAGATTGGGATGCCTCGATAAAGAAACTGATGCAACAAGAGGACATTGTATATGCTTGTGAGCCAAAATTTGATGGGGCTAGTTTGGCTTTGGTGTATGAGAATGATTTGTTGGTGCGGGCAGCGACACGAGGAAATGGGATTGTGGGAGATGATATTACGAATAATATTAAAACACTTCCGTCGGTGCCTTTGCGAGCCGAATTTTCGAAGTATGGTATTTATAAAACAGAGTTACGTGGGGAGGTGGTGATTCACAAGGAGCGATTTGAGAAGATGAATGAAAGACGTGCCGCAGCAGGTGAAAAATTGTATTCGAATGCACGAAATACGGCTTCGGGTGCCTTGCGTCAAAAAGATTCGTCGAAGGTGGCAGAGAAGCAAATTGAGGCTTTTTTGTATCAAGTGGGTGTTACCTATGATGAAGGAGGAACTGACCGTACACGTAATCTAAAAAGTCATGGAGCGAGTATTCAATTGTTATATGATTTGGGTTTTAAAACCTCACTGAAAAGCCATGATGATCAGTCGAATATTTGTAAGAATATTGAGGAGGTGATTGCTTATTGCAATATGTGGCGGCAAACACGCGACGATTATGATTACGAGATTGATGGGATTGTGATAAAGGTGGATGATGTGGAATTGCAAGATATGGTGGGCTATACGGCGCATCACCCTCGTTGGGCAGTAGCGTTAAAATTTGATGCGCGACAAGCAACGACTAAGCTAGAACGTGTTGATTATCAGGTGGGTAGAACGGGAGCGATTACGCCTGTGGCGAAGCTGAAAACGGTGAATTTGGCAGGAGCGAATATTTCAAATGCTTCTTTACATAATGAAGAATTTATCAAAGAAAAAGATATTCATATTGGTGATACAGTGATTTTACAGCGGGCAGGAGATGTGATTCCTTATATTGTAGAGGCGGTGAAAAGTGCGAGAGATGGAAGTGAAACGCCTGTGGAATTTCCTACGACTTGCCCATCGTGTGAGTCGCCTTTGGTGAAGTCGGAAGAAGAAGCGGTTTGGCGTTGTGCCAATCGCTTGGAGTGTCCTGCTCAGGTGGAGGAACAACTCATTCACTTTGTCTCTAAAGGCGCGATGGATATTCGTGGTTTGGGGCGCGATATTGTGAAGCGATTTTATCAAGAAGGGCGCATTCAACGAATACCCGATATTTATCGCCTCAATTATGGAGGAATTAAAATTTTGGAAGGTTGGGGAGAGCGTTCGGTTGCCAAATTAAAAGATAGTATTGAAGCATCGAAAGATCAACCTTTGTATCGTTTATTGGTGGGACTTGGTATTAGAGAGGTAGGAACAGGAACAGCTAAAAGATTAGTGGAAGCGGTTGATTCGGTGAATGAATTGGGTAATTGGACAGAGGAACAATTGATTGATTTACCTGATATTGGGCCGAAAGTAGCGGCTAGTATTGTGTCCTTTTTTCAAGATGAACGAAGTATTAAATTGTTAGAGGAATTGGAGGAGTTGGGATTGAATATGAAGAAGCGAGAACAGGATATGCCGCAGGTAAAAAGTACGGCTTTGGCAGGACAAACTTTTTTATTTACAGGTAGCTTACAACAATTTACGCGCAACGATGCCAAGCGAATGGTAGAGGAAATGGGTGGTAAGTTGTTGAGCGGGGTTAGTTCAAAACTCAATTATTTGGTAGTAGGGGAGAAGGCAGGTTCAAAACTAACCAAAGCACAAAAAATAGAAACGATTACTATTTTGAATGAAGATGAGTTTTTGAAGATGGTGGAGGAACAGAAGTAAGATTAAGTTACTTGCTCCAATACAATAGTGTAATAATCTTTATTTTCTAGCTTTGACTGTAGCCAAAGTAGATAACTAATTGCTTCATTGGAGCCTGGTTCAAAGGAAGGCGATGATTGTAAAAATGTTTGTATCATTTTAGTAATGCGGGGCTGTTCGAAAGGAGCAGCCGTTCGTATGCATTTCCAGATAATTTTGATAAACTCTTTTTCGCGTTCATAATCTTCTTGTTGTAAGAGTTTGCGAAATTGCTTTTTTACTTCTGGAATTCGATAGTTCAAAAAGTCAAGGTCTTGATTGTCAAAGTGTAAAATGGCTTCTACAAGAGCTAAACGAAATTGTATTTCAGTGGATAAATTATTGTAAGTGTCTTTGGTAAACAAACTAGATAGATGCTTCATGGCTTTGGTAAGCTCATCATGGCAATAGTAGATTGTCGTCAGATTGAGATGTACAAATACATCGTAAAAAGGGAGCCCTTTGTGGTGTTTTTCTTCTTCAATTTTTTCTAGTAGCTCAATAGCCTTGTCTAGTTGGTTGGAATAGAAAAAGTGGGTATACTGGCATTGATAGTAGGTCCAAATGTATTTGGCATAAGACATTTTATTATAAGCTAACAAACTCTGGTGGAGTTGTTGAATATAGGGTTGTGCTGCCTCAAATTGGAAAGTTTTAAACAGGCTATTGACAATCCAAACCTGATGTACTATTTTGTAAGAATGTGTTGATTTTCTGTATAATTTTTTAGATTCAAAGTCATTTAAGCTTTCGATAAGATATATTTTCAAGCCCTCAAAATCCTGTTTTTGTAAAAGTACTCGTTTGATACAATTATGCATTTCGAATTGTACTTTTGATGATTGTATTAACGTTGGGTGTAAGCTCAATTTTTGTTGTATATCTTCCAGTATTTCATTTAGTTGTGAATCTTTGATAGCATAATTAGATTTGAAAAGCCGATAAGCAATATGTTTGAGTAGTTGATCTAGTTGTAAAAATTTCTTATATTGTTCTAATACCTTCATTTGCTTATCTAAATAATGCCCCAAATCTACCTCTTGGTATTCCATTGCTATGCCCGTAATTTCAAAATAAACCAGCATCAACAAATCAAAATGCCCCTCTTTTTCAGCTTTCTTTTCTACTTTTTTCAGCAATGAGAGTGCCTCTTTAAAGAGTAATTTATTAATGTAAATTTTTGCTACCCCTATTTGGTAAATCAATTTGATGCGGTCGCTATACCCTGTGTGCATTAGAAACAAACTTTTTTCTAAATCATCTAATAGCCTGTTTTTGAGCACATAATAAGACCCTTTTTTCCCATTAGGATACAGTTTGCCTTGAATATGTTGGTCTGTTCCTTGGGGCATTTTATTGACCAAATCATACAATTCTTTCACCATTTTATTCCCCGCCGACTTTTGTGTTCGGTTAAGATATAAATTGAAAGAGCGTTTTTCTTCCTTCGATAATAGGTGGATAATATTGAAAATATCACGCATTTGACCTTGTTTCTTGAAAAAAAGCGAACAACTTGGTAGTATCTTTTTGATTTTGAAATGCTAAGATAATGAAAGATTTTTGTTTTAGTAAATTTAGAATAAATCATTGATAATAAGTGTGTTGTGTTTTTTTGTTTTTTTCGTTTATGCCGAAAGAACTGTAAGAAATATGCTCTATTCTTTTGAATTTTGATACAATTTTAAAGTAGTTTTACAATGGAAAATAAAAAACAAATGTACAAGTACTCTAACATTTTAGTACTGTTTGTAATTGGAGCATTATTTATTGGGAGTATTCTAACAGGATGTGAAAATGAGACTGATCAGGCTCAAGCCTATCCAATAAATATAGAAGACTATGTGGCAAAGCAATTACCAGAACTAAAGATTCTACAAGTAGAACTGATTAATGAAAATAACTTCTTTTATTTAGTTACACTAAGTAATGGAGATCAATTGTTATTTGATATAGAGGGAGACGTCTTTAGTCATGAAGCTGTTGAGAAGGATAGAGGTAAAAAGAAAAATCATGATGAAGACTTAAACTTTGAGGATTTACCAACTACTATTCAGGAATACATCAATACGCATTACCCTGCTATTGATATTGACGAAATAGAACTAGAAGATGGAGACATCTATGAAATAGAACTAGAAAACGATATAGAATTGTACTTTAGTTTAGAAGGTGAAATCTTATATGTTGAAGATAATGAGGATTACCAAGGAGATAATGACAATGATGCGATTTCGCTTAGTGATCTACCAACTGGTATCGTTACACACATCGAAGAAAATTATTCGAATCACAGAATGGTTCAGGCTGATTTTTTGAGTGAAGAACAACAGTATAAAGTGAGGTTGACCAAAGGTATAGAATTATATTTTGACCAAGCAAGTAATTTTATTTATGAGGAAACCGAATTTCGGCTATCATTGAGCCAATTAGAATTTCCTGATACTGTAAAGATTGGTACAACTGTCGAATTTAAAGCTTATCTCATCAATCGAAATGTAAACACATTTCATGGAGATATAGCTTTCAATTATGGTGTAGAAGATGTAGCTGTTGTTGATGAAACAAGTACCCAAAAAGATGGAGATTTACAACGAACAGCATTAACGATTGAGCCTCAAGATTCGCTAGAGGTAATCATACCCATCGATATTGATGAGGCTGATTTTTATCCAGCCTCCTATGATATTGTGATTGTTTGGCCAGAAGTAACTACTGCGGATATCGTCAACCCCTTTGTGTCAGGAGATGAACATGAAGCAATAGAAACATTTGTAGAACCTTAAAAAAACTGTTTTTATTAAAAAGTTATAGTTTTGATTTAAAGTAATTATAGTAGTCTTCTTGGTTTAGAAATGATGATAAAATAAATGTAAAATTATTTAATTACCATTCCTTTAGAAGACTACTTTTAGAAAAACAATCAATTTCTTCAATTTTGTTTTTTTTTGAGAGTTTAATAACCAATAAACAGTTTTAGTCATATCAAAAAACTCCTCTACTAATGTAGAAAGACCAGATATGACTAAACTGTCTTTTTTCAACAAAGCTAGGAATGTATCAATACAAGCTGCTAAGTTTCTCTTTTTTATAAACTTTGAGAAGCAACTGGCAGCTTGTTTCTTTTTTTGGGCGTGCCCCCAATTGCGTATATTTTTGATGCTCTCGCCAGCGTCCTCGCTGGTGGCATAAAAAAATATACGCAATTGGGGTCAGGCTATCCGCTTGTAGTTGCCTCGTAGAAAAGGCATTCAGCCAAGCTTCAGTGCGTCTTCACTCCATCGTTCAGCCACCCTTCAGCGGGCTTCATTACCTTTCTACTTCGCCAAGCTACCGCTACTATCCTTCACGCAGCCTCTAATATGTTAGCTCTTCAAATTATGTCAATTTGACCCGCTAAGATTTAATTCAAAAAAGGCCAAAAAATGTTTATAAAATAAATGATTTTTGAATCACTTCCTTATTTAGCCTCTTCCAAACTCAAGTAATATTTTTACAAAATATAAATAATATTTGACAACTTTTTAAGTTGAATGATATTGTATTGTATAAATGTATGATTTTTAGTGTTTTGTGTTTTTTGTTTGGCATAGATTTTGTCGTTTAAATGTCATTAAAAAATGCAAAAGTATCATCATATCATCGTCGTTATTCTACTCTTACTCATGTTTTGTGTTGTAAGTGCAGAAGGACAAGTTATACCTAAAGCACAGGATAAGCCTCTTAAAAATTGGAATAACATTGGACTAAGTATAAAGGTATTACCAAAGGTAAATCTTTCTTATAGCCAGTTATACGGATTTAATAGCCAACCCTATAAACTATCTTTTCTACAAAATAATTTTGGAGCCAACTTTTATGTAAAAAGACATATTAGTGTGGGCTTAGGACATAGTAATACCTTTATTTTTAAACGTGATTATACAGATATTAAATATCGCTTTTATGTATCTACAGCTCTACGCAATAAACTAGGTAAACTTAATATAAGTAATGCCTTTATGGGAGAGTATCATTCTCCAAATGAAACAAAATACCGTTGGCGAATTATATATACAATTCGTGCTAAACCCAAAACAATAAAAATAAACAAGTTCTTTAAAGTATCGCCTTTTATTAGCTATCGTTTGTATTATAATATCGGTGGAAATCCTGTAAGACAATATGTGAATAATGGCAAGGATTATATTGGAAAACACGTGCCTTACGGGCTACATCGAATGCGTTTAGCAATAGGAACAAGTTTAAAAACAAAGATTGGCCTGAGCTTCTCTTTACAATTAATGCGACAACAAGAGTTTAATACCGACTTTGCTAAAGGACATTCGATGAATGTATATAATCCAGATCGGAATAGAATCGAACGTTCATTTAGTAATTATTTTATGCTAGGAGCAGGAATTAGGTATTATGTGAAACTCAAAAGTGTTGAGAAAATAGAAAAACGTATTGCAAAAAGAAATAAAATTCAAAAACCTAGCCCGAATCGTTTCTGGCAACATTCTCCTGTTAGTGAGGGGAACTAATTAAATCTAATCAAATCAAACAACTAAGATGAATAAGTCAATTAAACAAACAATTATCACACGAGGGGTAACAGATTATCAACTCAATCACGCAATTGTTAATACTTACATACCTAGAGCTGGTGATGTTGCTGTTTTTCGAGTTATAGAATTAGGAAAACACACCCGCCTTCAAAATTTAGATGGGAAAAATAGGCATATCTTTCCAGGTGATGAAGTGTTGGCAGTATTTGGAACTCGATACGCCACCAATCAATTAGAGGGTTATGTGCCCACTGATGTTTTACCCGAATATCATATTTTAGGACAAGGAGGAGTCATGGGCGAATTAAAGTCTATTCACCAGCGTTTTGAACATAAAGGTCCAACAAGGCTCGAATTAGTAGCCTATGCGACCGACAAAAATGGAAAGGTTATTAATACCCACTATTTAAATCAACAAAAGACCTTATTTACAGGTACTAAGCCTGCCAATTGCCCGGTTATTTTATCTATTGGAGGTTCGATGGATAGTGGCAAAACAACTACTGCAGGTTATTTGTGTAGAGGCTTGCACTTAGCAGGGAAAAAAGTCGCCTTCTTTAAGTTAACGGGCACCGTTTATTCAAAAGATACCGATTTTGTGAAAGATTGTGGAGCTGATCAATCAAGTGATTTTTCACACTTTGGCTTCCCTTCTACTTATATGTATGTGCTTGATGAACTCCTACATTTGTATCAAGGACTTCTAAATCAAGCAGCAACCATTCAGCCCGATTATGTGGTTATCGAAATTGCTGATGGATTACTACAAAGAGAAACCAATATGTTATTAAATAACAAAGCATTTATGGATACTATTGATGCCGTTATTTATTCAGATGGAAATAGTACAGGGGCGATTAGTGGCATTGAGTTATTGAACAAATTGAATATCCAACCTTTTGCACTTTGTGGTCGCTTTACAATGGCTCCTTTACTAATAGAGGAAGTACAAAACTATGTTTCTATTCCTGTATTAACACTAGAAGACTTAGTAGAGGAAAATATCTTAGAATTGGTCAATCACGCAGTAGGTAAAGTCAATGCTCCTGCTACTTTGGTTGCTGATTTCGCAAAGGTAAGTTAGAGACTGTCTAGATTTTTTTATCATTCATCTTTTCGTCGTAGAAGTATCAAAAAGATACTTCTACGATTTTTTATGTAAGTAACTATGTTGACTAAATGGAAGCTTCTCAAACAGTTTTACTCCCAACATAAATTATGGATTGGCATTACACTTATTAGTAGCATCCTTTCGAGTTTGTTAACCATTGCCATTCCTGTATCTATTGGTAAATATTATGAGTTGGTATTTGACTTTAATGCTTATCGCTCACAAGTACTCGATTGGCTGCCTGTCGAAGTAGCTAATAATGTGCCTCAGTTTTTATACTTTTTTGCAGTTTTGGTGTTACTAAAAGGTATACTTACCTTTTTAGAACGCTACTTTATAGGTATGTTGGGAGAGAAACTAGTCTTGAATATACGTAATCAATTGTTTGAGCACCAACTATATTTACCAAGCGTAGTATATGATGAAAAAGGAATTGGAAAATACTTGTTGCGATTTAGTGGAGATCTGAAAAGTATTCAAAATTATGTGAGTAATGGTATTGTCCGTTTTATAGGAGATTTGACTTTACTTTTATTTGTTTGCATCACACTTTCCTTTATCCATTTACAATTAGGATTATTAATAGCCATTTGTTTATTAGTAACCACTGTCATCGTCATCTTTTTCAATCGCTATCTTTCTAAGATTACCCGCCAGCGACGTCGCTCCAAATCCATATTACTATCCTTTGTCAATACCCATCTTCGCGGTATTCACACCATTAAAAGCTTTAATAAAGAAGTACCCATTATCAAACAATACAACAAACGTTCTGATAAGGTATATCATTGGGGCAAACAATATCAAACCATTACCGCTTTTATCCGCACGCTAGTACCCACAGCCATGTATGTGATGCTAGGCTTAGTGTTATTAGCCATCTATCAATTGAAACAACAATCGGTGGCGATTCAAGGAAGTACTCTATTGGTTTTTGTGATGTTTTTGATTAGTATACTACCTATATTTCGCCGTTTGCTTCGAGTCAATATTGTGTGGGAATTAGGCAATATCTCTTTTGAAAAACTATTAAATGTCCTGAATAAAGCCGTCTTTGAAAGTGAGTCAAAAACAAGCTTAAAGGTAAAAGAAGGAGCCATCCAATTGTATGACCTAAGTTTTGCCTATCACGAAAAAGCACCTCTTTTTGAGCAACTCAATTGGTATTTTCCTTCCAAAAGTATTTCATTGGTTACAGGAGCATCAGGAAGTGGTAAAGGGTCATTGATCAAATTGATAATGGGTTTGTATGCCCCCACATCAGGAAACATTTATTTTGACGGGCAGGCTATAGAAACGCTCCAACTAAAGTCAATTCGAAAAAAGGTAACCATCGTTTCCTCCCAACTTCCCTTAGTCGGAAAAACTGTTTTTCAGGCGATTTCTTATAGTCGAAAAGCGATTAAACGCCCACAAGCAGCAGCCATCTTATCCAAACTTCAAACGAATATTCCCCAAGACCAACAACTCAAATTAGATACGCCTATTGGAGAATTAGGGAGTTTATTGTCAAAGGGGCAACAAAAAATGTTATGTTATGCCCGCGCTTTTCTCACCAACAAACCCCTCCTTTTAATAGATGAGCCTTTTCAAGATTTGGATACACAAATGGTTCAGTTAATTAGTCAAGAATTAGAGCTACAACAAAAAAAGAAAACGATTATATTATTCAGTCAACAAAGTGATTTTGTATCTTTGTCAATTAATCAATATTTTGATTTGTCTAATCCTGATTGTAAAATCAAGACAATCTCTAAATTTAATAGTACCTAATCAACCCATACATGAAATTAGCTCAATGTCTCCCCTTACTCCTTGCTCTCAGTCTGCTACTACTTACCACTACTTGTAAAAAGAAATCACACGACGATCCTGTTGATGATTATCCCATAGCTATTGACGAATATATTGCTACTAACTATCCGCACACCTACATCACGGAAATAGAACTCGACGATGGAGAAGAGTACGAAGTGGAATTATGTGATGGCACCGAATTGACCTTTGATTTAGAGGGTGATTTTTTGGAAGCAGAAGAGGACGACGACGACGATAAAGAGAATAATTGTAGGGCTAGTAGAGCTTTAACCAATATTGATTTATCTCTCACAATGAGTATAGAGGAGGAAGTAATTGATTCTTTGGTAGCTGTAGGTGATGAGTTTTATTATAGCCTAAAGTTGAAGAACAATGGCCCTGGAATTGCCACAGGAGTTGAGGTATATAACAAGCCTCCATCACAAGTACAATGGGGGGGCTTTGCCTCAAGTCAAGGAACATGGAGTAATGGTACAGGAATCTGGCAAATAGGCACACTAAAGCCACAACAAGAAGTGGAGTTGAATATCACTGTAAGAGTCTTAGAAAGTGGCAATATTGAATTTACAAGTAGTGTCTTTAAAGCGAATCAAAAAGATATTGACTCCACACCTAATAATAATGTGCCTGAAGAAGATGACCAAGCTAGTTTATTAATACAAGTACAAGGGCTAAGTGATTTATCAGTATCAATACAAAGTGATGCCTTAACAGCAAATATAGAAGATGAAATAGCCTATTCATTAACGCTAATGAATGATGGCCCCAATAAAGCCACTAATATCACATTAATGACTCCACTACCTGAGCAATTGGAATATGTTTCTTCCTTAATAGGTGGAGATAATTTATATGATCCAGAAACAGGAACTTGGACGATTCCTAGTTTAGAGGTAGGTGGCGTGGTATTGTTAGAACTAGTGGGAAGAGTAGTAATTGCTGATTCCATTTTATTGACTGCCCAAGTAATAGAAGTAGACCAATCTGATCCTGACTCTACTCCTAGCAATAATCTACTAAGTGAAGATGACCAAGCGTCAATATTCGTAGATGCCCGCCCTATTGTTGATCTTTCCCTAGAAAAAACCGCCGATGTTTCAGAAGTAATAATAGGCGAACCAATCACCTATAAAATCACTGTTACCAATGATGGACCGAGTGACGCGACAGGAGTTCAAATATTTGATCCACTTCCATTTAGCTTGGATTTCGTTTCTAGCACAGGCTACTATCTTCCTAGTACTGGAATTTGGGAAATCGGGGACTTATCTGTAGGAAAAACCAGAGAAATTAGAATTACAGTAATCACAAGAGAAGCAATTATTACTAATAATATTGCTCAAGTAGTAGCTGCTGATCAAAAAGATGTAGACTCTACATCTGGGAATTTCGACCCTAATGAAGATGATCAAGACAATGCGCTTGTTGAAGTGAGAGAAGCGGCTGACCTTAGCCTTACACTTTCCATAGAAAATGAGTTGCCTAGCAAAATAGGTGATGTATTTACTTACTTAGTGAAACTTCAAAATCATGGGCCAAATACTGCCACTAATATTGAGGTACAAGATATAGTGCCTACTAGCCTGAAATATCTATCATCCGTTTCTTCAAGCGGCTTTTATCTTTATAATAATGGTATTTGGACAATAGAAGAATTACCGAAAGGAGAACTAACCGATTTACGGATAAATGTGGAAGTACAAGAAGTGGGTACTATTACTAATATTGCCCAAGTATTCCAAGTAGATCAATTCGACCCCGATTCGTCTCCTAACAATAATATGCTCGAAGAAGACGACCAAGACCAAGTCGAAATAATAATCACCGAATAAGGTAGATTAAAAACCCTTTTCAGAACCCCCTAAACCACATCCATGTCTTTAATTAAAAGCCCAATGAAATCCTATTTTTTATTACTAGTGATAAGTATCACCCTTATTACATTTGCTTGTAAAAAAAACAAAGAAAACCCAGCACCATCCAATGACTACCCAAGTATTATAGATGAGTATATAGCTCTTAATTATGCTGGATTTACCACCTACAATGTAGAGCTAGAAGCAGGAAGAGAATATGAAGTCACCCTTTGTGATGGGAATATTCTAGTCTTTGATTTATCTGGTATTTTTATGAGAGAACGCTTAGGTGGGGAGCCATTTGGTGATCCAGCCAACTGCCCAGATAGCCTATTAACTAGAGCAGACTTAGCATTAATTATACGCGTGAAAAACAAAGCAGGGAACAATGTCTCAAGCGTTAAGAAGGGAGAAGAATTCACCTATGAAATTATTGTTTCTAATGCTGGCCCTGCTAATGCCAGCAGCGTGAATGTTACTAGTGTATTTCCTGTATCAAATTTAGAGTTTATTGCTAGTGACGGCTTTTATGATGAATTTAGTAGTAAATGGAAGGTTGGAGCTATTGCTAAAGGAACTTCGCAGAAATTAGTTATAACAGCCAAAGGTATCGAAATAGGAGGAACTACTTTGTCAGCAGAAGTAATGCAGGCGGAACCTAAAGATAGCGATTCACCACATGGAAATGGCATTTTAGAAGAAGATGACCAATATGAAGTGGCAATAGGCATTACAGAGTAGCAATCTCATTTTCATCAATTAAAACCATCTATGAAATTATCTCATTACCTATTCCTTGCCCTCATTTTCATACTCCTTACCACCACCTGTAAAAAGGAAGATGATAAGGTTACAGTCGATGATTATCCTACGTCTATTGATGAATATATTGTTACGAACTATCCTCATGCCTATATTATCGAAGTAGACTTACTTGGTAATAAGGAGTATGAGGTACAGTTGTGTGATGGAACAGAACTATCCTTCGATTTAGAAGGTGATTTATTAAACGAAGAGGAAGGAACAAACACAGAGGATTGTCAGGAAGGAATGATAGATGTATCTCTTAAAACGACTTCACTCACTCAAGAAGGCCTCCCAATTAATATCATCAAAGGGCTTGGAGAGTTGTTTC
Source organism: Bacteroidota bacterium (assembly GCA_020631245.1). Taxonomy (GTDB): domain Bacteria; phylum Bacteroidota; class Bacteroidia; order Chitinophagales; family UBA2359; genus JAHDHP01. The sequence goes on from JAHDHP010000088.1 coordinate 13,257, forward strand.
ATCTGGAAGTGACCCTATATAATGAAGGAAATACAATGGCTACAGGATTACAAATAAGAGACTCCATTCCCAAAGGATTAGAGTTTATTGGCAGTAATACCTATGACTATGACTACAATACACATCTATGGCAAGTAGACACTTTAGAAGCAGGAGATAGTGCAAAACTCAATCTACGAGTCAAGGTGGTCGAATGGCAAGATACGACCATCTATTATACAGCACAAGTACATGCAAGCGATCAAGCAGATATAGACTCTTCACCAGCAAATGATCAAATAGAGGAGGATGACCAAGATCAAACGACGATTGCCATACTGAACTATGTAGATATTTCTATCGAAACAATGGTACAAACGAAATATCCTCATGAGCCTTTAGATTTTATTTCTTTAGGAGCCGATTGCGAGTTTCTTATGTATGTTCGAAATGATGGACCAGGTGCAGCAACAAATATAAAGATTGGATTTCCTATTCCTCCTAAAACGAGTTTTTTTGCTGGGTTTATGAACAAAGGAATATGGTTAGGTAAAGACTTTGATATACCTAGACTTGGCTGTGGTGAAGAAGCATATGTGAGTTTGTTTGTGACCGTATTAGAGAAAGGAATTATTGACTATCAAGTGGAAGTAGATCAGGTAGACCAATTTGATGTAGACTCTACACCCAATAATAATGACATAACAGAGGACGATCATTCCAGAATATACATCGAAAGTATTAATAAAACAGATTTGTCTATAAGCATGATAATGGATGAACCTATCCCCACAAAAGTAGGAGATCTTGCTTCTTATGTCATAAGACTTCATAATGATGGGCCAGGAATTGCTAGTAACATGTTAATATATAGTCGCATTCCTCGTGAATTAACATTCCATGAAGTAGAACATAGTAAAGGCCGTTATTCAGAGATCGATGGTGGATGGAGAATAGACGAATTAAGAGCAAATGATTCATTAGATTTAAGAATACAAGCTTATGTAGAAATAGCCGATACGATCACTGCTAAAGCCTATGTGAGTAAAGTTGATCAATTTGATCCTGATTCGACACCTGGTTATAGTAGTGCTAATCTCCTCGAAGAAGACGACCAAGA
>JAHDHP010000089.1 GCA_020631245.1 Bacteroidota bacterium
TCGCGTGAGGGATAAAAGCGGTATGGGGCGTGATGAGGGTGCTAGTGCCCAAAGGAGCGACGCAGGCTGAGCGGGTTGAGCGAAGACAAGTGGCGACTATTGGGCACAGTAGCCGAATAGCCACATAATAGCGGATAGCCCGACGTGTATAAAAAAAGCGCAGTTATTTGCCACCAGCGAGGACGCTGGCGGAAGCAAATAATTGCGCTTTTTTTATACTCGGCACGCCCAAATATTATTTACTAATAACTAACTTCTCCGTAATCACTTCTTCTCCCATTTGCAACTGTACCATATAGACCCCTGCCGCTAAATCTTCTTGAGCTAAAGAATAGCTATAATCACCAGGACTTTGATGCCCTTGTTGTATTAATGCTACTCGCTGCCCATTGGTACTAAAAATCTCCAATTGTACATTGGCTGCTTGATTTAGTGAGTAAGAAATGGTACTAGGACCTGTACTTGGATTTGGGTAAATATCAAAACTAGAAGCGGTAGATTCATCTTCAATACCCGTTGCCCATTGACTCGATAAATTACTAATATCACCTACTACATACTGAATGAAAATACCAAACATTTCATCATCGGTAGTAAGTCCAAAAGTGACGGTTTTATTGGTAGGATTGAAGTATTCTGCTTCCATATATAAGCCATCTCGTGCCCTAATACTATAAAAGTCGTCAAAAATACGGACAGCAGGCTCCGCATAATCGTAAAATCCTTGATTGAAACTATAGTCGAAGTTATAGAATCCCTCGTATATTTGCTCACCAATACTTCCATTAGCTTCCCGTTTATATACATCGAAATCAGTACCTAATTGATGAGTGTGTCCTCCCAAAAACCAAATATGTACCGAATCGTTTGATCCATTGGTATATGGAAAATAACGTTGTGTCCAATCGAAAGAACTTTCTCCAGGTGTAACGGCTAAATCGGATGGATTCATTAATAAAAAGTCAGAATGCATTTCATGTAAGGCAGTACCTACTGGTTGAGTGTATACATTGATATATACTTCTACCGGTGAAATACTTGTTTCACTGTAGTTTTTGATGTGGTAATTGAATTTTAAAACCGTATTCGCATCCCATTTATAAGCGACTTGTTCAGGAAGGGGTACGTCTCGACTATAAGCCCAGGCACTAATCATGCGGGTATCATTACTTACATTTATTGCTTCTCCTGTTAATGAACTAACCAGTGTTACTTCTTCTAATCCATCATCTTCATCTAGGTGTTCCCCTTCTTCAAATTTGAAAAGGATGAAATGGTGAGATTGTTGATTCATACGCGTATCTAATCGGTATACTTCGATAGGTTCGGGATTATTGAGTTCATAGTTGTAGATATACTCGCGTTCTTCTCCTGGTTCTAAATAAATGGTTCCTAAATATAATTGAAAACCTTCATCTGGGCTAGGAGCTTCAGGACGTTCTACACGAGGAGATCCTCCTTCAGCAAAGTAGTCTTCTAATACTTGAGGATCAACAACTTTTCGATCTTTGGGTGCACCATGTAGAATCCATAAACGCACTAACTCTTTTTCTGCTTCGGTGAGTTCATTACCATTAGTAGGCATGGGTTTCCCTTCTGCATTTTCCAGATCAATGGTGTGATACATACCACCATCAATTTTTCGGTACAAGAAGCTGCGTTCTGGGTAGCCAGGGTCAACTTGGCGATAACCCTTAGCAATAGCATGAGGATTAGTCGGAATGTTGTCAACTAGTTCAGCATATAAGTCATCGAGTGGCTGCACCAAATTGAGTTTCCCTTGTGGGTTACTTCCTTCATGGCAACCCGCACATTTTGTTTCAAATATTTTAGCGACTTCGTCAAAAGTATCAATCGCATGAAGAGGTTGATGATAGACAACACTTAATAAAAGTACAATAAGTAGTTTTTTCATTACATCAAGAATTTGTTTATGATTGGAATGGTAGGGTGTGGAAGGTTATAGGATGATAGGAACTATCATACTATATCTCTATTCGGTGAAAAGTGTGACGTATAAAGGTAAAAAGCCTCTAACATAATTCAAAATAATGTTAGAGGCCTTAATGAATATTAACGTATTGAAATATTTATACTTATTCTGCAACGACTAATTTCTTCGTCACTAAATCTTCGCCAATACGTAGTTGAACCATATACACACCTGCTGCTAAATCTTCTTGGTTCAAGGTGTATTGGTATTCACCCGCCACTTGTTGTCCTTGTTCTACTAAGGCAACGCGTTGTCCATTGGTATTAAAAACCTCCAATTGAACAACTGCTGTTTGTGTTAAGGCATATGAAATGGTAGCAGGTCCATTCGTCGGATTTGGATATACCTCTAATCCTGCATTTGCATTCATTTCTTCAATACCAGTAACCCATTGTGAAGATAAATCACTAATGTCACCTACTAGATATTGAATAAACAAACCAAACATTTCATCACCAGTGGTAAGTCCAAAAGTAACCGTTCTATTAGTAGGATTCGTATAATCAGCAGTCATAATTAATCCATCATTAGCTCGAATACTATAAAAGTCATCCATAATGCGGAAGGCTGGTTCGGCATAGTCATAAAATCCTTGGTTAAAGCTATAATCGAAGTTGTAAAAGCCTTCATAGATTTGCTCGCCATAAGCTCCATCACTTTCTCGTTTATACACGTCAAAGTCTGTTCCTAGTTGATGAGTATGCGCTCCTAGCATCCATAAATGTATAGAGTCGTTATTGCTTGATTGGTCAAAGCGTCTTTGTACCCATTCAAATGAGTTGTCACCTGGTCTGATTTGTAAGTCAAGTGGACTATATAACATGAAGTCAGAAATCATTTCATGACTTGCTGTACCATGTTCTTGTGTATATACATTTACATATAATTCAACGGGAGCGACACTGGTTTCGCTATAATTTTTAATATGATAATTGAACTTGAGTACCTCATTTTCTGCCCAACGATAAGCAGTCCCTTCAGGTAGTACTACATCACGACTATAAGCCCATCCACCAATCATTTTAGTATCACCCGTAATGGCTATGGCTTCTCCAGTAATCGAACTGATTGCTGTTACCTCTTCTAAGCCTTCATCTTCGTCTTGGTGTTTATCTTTATCAAATTTGAAAAAGAGGAAGTGATGAGATTGCTCATTCATACGCGTATCAATACGATTGATTTCGATAGGTTCAGGATTTTTCAACTCATACTTATAAATATATTCACGTTCTTCTTTAGGTCCTAGAAAAATACGTCCTAAATATAATTGGAATCCTTCATCAGCTGCTGGTGGTTCGGGACGCTCTAGAGCAGGAACCCCTCCCTCTGTATAATAGTCTTCTAAAACACTTTTTTTAACAACTTCCCCTTCTTTAGGTGCGCCAAACATAATCCATTGACGAACCAGTTCTTTCTCTACATCAGTAAGATTATTGCCATTAGTAGGCATCAAGTTGCCTTCTGCATTTTCCAAATTAATATCATGGTATAAACCACCGTCAATTTTACGGTATAGGAAGCTTCGAGTCGGATAACCTGCGTCTATCATTTTATAACCCATTTCCTTTGCACGAGGATTCGTTGGTTCTGTTTCATATAGTTCCGTATACAAATCATCTAAAGGCTGTACCAAATTAAGTTTTCCTTGTGGATTACTTCCTTCATGACAACCTGCACATTTTGTTTGAAATATCATAGCGACTTCCTCAAAGGTGTCAATTGCCTGTACATTGTTTATACAAGCCCATGATAAAATAGCTACTAGTAAAAGTTTTTTCATATCCCTTCCGAATTTTTTTAATTAAAAATTGTTGATGAAATTTATCTTGCAAACATATAGATGATGGGTTTTGTTTATTATTTGATAACCATTAAATGTCGGTTGTCAAACAAAATGCAAGATACAAAAAAGGGAGCTAAAAAGGGATAGGTGAGGTAAATTTCAATGCAGGCATTCTATTTTTAATCATTAATAAACATAGCATGTTATATTTTATACGAGTATTCTATAGTAGAAAAGATTTTTTTTCATGTATTTCTGCGATTAAACACTTCATAACGTTAATAAGTCTTAAATTTTGGTGTGAAATACCCTAAAAAGTAAGAGTGCCTGTACAAAGAATACAATCATTACGTTATTTTTGCAGTCAATTTACAGCGATTTATAAAAAGTAATCGTCTATTAAATTAGGAAGCAAGCAAACTCATAATCATAAAACAAAGCCACCCTAAGTGATTTTTAACACTTCTAATCAAATATTAGTACTATGAAAAAATGGATTGTTCTACTGGTAAGTGTCGTACTATTTTCCTTTGCAACAGTGAATGAAGCTGCTGCTCAAAGTATGGCTTATGTAGATACGGAAGCAGTATTGAAAAAATTACCAACTTATCAACGTGCACAGACCCAACTTGATCAAGTAGTAGATGGATGGCGAAAGGAAATCGAACAACGCTACAAAGAAATTGACCGCTTATATCGTCAGTTTCAAGCAGAACAAGTATTGCTCTCTGAAAAAGAACGAGTAGCTAGAGAGGAAAATATTGTGAATAAAGAAAAAGAAACAAGAGCATTGCAAAATAAGCGATTTGGAGAAGGTGGAGATTTACATCTAAAACGCCAAGAATTAGTGACACCTATTCAACAACAAGTATTTTCTGCGCTAGAAAAAGTATCGAAACGCAAAAATATCGATATGGTTTTTGATAAGGCTTCAGGTGTTTCCATTCTTTATGCAAATCCTAAATTTGATTTAACAGGAGATGTGTTAAAAGAATTGGGGATTTCTGACAATAATTAAGCAGAACCTTATATCGTTCCTCTAGAATTACCTGTTTTTGCTAAATTTATTTAGTAAAAACAGGTGTAATTAGGGTATTAAATTATAATTTTGCATAAATTTTAAAATAAATAAACACGAAGCACGCTTTAGGCTATTGAAAAACTATTACTCCAATCACAAACCAATAGATCTGTCCTTTAATAGTTGTAGCTGTTTCACAATCATTTCTTCATGAAGAAAATAATAATGATCGCGTTGTTGACACTGTTTGTAGGTGCAACTTCTGCAATAGCACAACCCCGAATTGGACATATCAATAGTGCTGATATTTTAAGTAACATGCCTGCTGCCAAATCTGCGGAAAAACAGTTGGAAACATATGTGAAGCAACTAGAGTCACAACATGAGCAAAAAATCAAATCTTTTCAATCGAAAGTACAGCGGTTAGAAACTGATGCGCCAAATATTACTCCTAAAGAACTAGAAACAAGACGACAAGGCTTAATTACAGAACAAGAATCAATTGGACGTTTTGAAATGGAAGCGCAACAAAAAGTAGCTAAGAAAAGAGAAGAACTATTAGCACCTATTTTACAACGAGCAGAAACGGCTATCCAAAATGTGGCGCGTGAACAAGGATATGATTATATCTTAGATACTAGTTTAGGTGTTGTATTATATGCTGATCCTAGTAATGATATTACAGGACAAGTAAAATCTAAATTAGGTTTTTAAACTGATTATTCAGTTCTCAAAATTTGTTATTTAATAAGGAAATTATAAAATCAAATAAACAATGAAAAATTTATTAAGAGTGGTCATGCCATTGTGCTTTATTTTGATGATCACTATGTCCACTACCGTAACTGCACAATCAAAAATTGGACATATCAATAGTGCAGAACTTTTGAGTGCTATGCCTGCTGCTAAATCAGCAGAAAAGCAATTGGAGAATTATACGAAGCAACTAGATAACCAATATCAAAATATGGTGACCAGCTTGCAAGGTGAGTACCAAAGTATTCAAAAACAAGTACAAGAAGGGTTGATGACCCCGCAGCAAGTAGCTGAAAAAGAAAAGTACTTTTTGGGAGAACAAGAAAAAGTAGCTAAATTTGAATATGATGCACAACAAAAAGTGGGTAAAAAACGAGAAGAATTGCTCGGACCAATTTTGCAAAGAGCTGAAAAAGCGATTCAAGATGTAGCACGTGAAAATGGCTATACTTATATTTTAGATACTAGTTTAGGAGCTGTTTTACATGCTGCACCTTCTGATGATATTATGAGTAAAGTGAAATCTAAATTAGGTATGTAATATCTCTAATTTATTTTTCGTTATTTTTACACAAGCCCTCAAGATCAAAAAACGCTCTTGGGGGTTTGTCGCTTCTACAAAACTAAACCACTAAGCCATCTCTTTACGTATTTGTAAACAATCAAACATATTTTATAATGAAAGTATTTCTTCGCCACAGCATTTTCCTTTTTTTTCTGGTATTGATTGCTTCCCAATCTACAGCACAAGCAGTGGGGATAGAATTCTTCAAAGGTAGCTTTGAAGAAGCTCTAGCAGAATCAAAAGCTTCAGGTAAACCTGTATTTGTCGATGCTTATACTGCTTGGTGTGGCCCCTGTAAAATAATGGCAAAAAAGGTATTTACGAACGAAGATGTAGGAGATTTCTACAATGAAAACTTTGTCAATCTAAAGATTGATATGGAGAAAGGAGAAGGGCCTACTTTTGCTCAAAAGTATCAAGTACGCTCCTATCCAACTATGTTGTATATCGCAAGTGATGGTAGTGTCATTCACAAAATTGTTGGAGCTAGACAAGCTCTACCACTTATTGAAGAAGGAAAGAAGGGATTGTATGATGATAATACATTAGACAAACTAGCTGAACAGTATGAAGGCGGTGATCGTGATCCTGCTTTTATGCGGAAGTATATCAATTTATTGTACATTTCAGGAGGGCCGACTTACCAACGAATTGCCTATGATTACTTCAATGGCTTAGATGAAGAAGAAATCAAACAAAAAGATAATTTACGCCTCATCTTTTCACAGGCTGATCGAATTACAGCTAAACCTTTTAAAATGCTACTCAAGAATAAAGCCTTATTTGAGGAAGAACTGGGAGAGGGGAAAGTAAGTAATAAGATTATGCAAACGTCTATGAGAACAGTGAAAGATGCCATTAACGATAGAGATGAAGAGCTATTTGAGGAGGTGCTAACTACCTTAACTGCTAATGGAGGCGACGAGGCTGAAATAGATATCTACCTTGTGAAATTAGAGTATTTACAAGGAACAGAAAATTGGACGGATTACCAAGCCATAGCGACTCAATTCTTAGACGAATATGAAGTAGAAGAGTCCCAACTACTCAATACTATCGCTTGGAATTTTTATAAAAATATAGATGATGAAGACGGCTTGGCTTTGGCAGAAGAATGGGCTAAAACATCTGTTCGCTTAAAGAGTGAGTATCACAACAATGACACGTATGCGGCTATTTTGTATAAACGTGGCAAAAAGGCAGAGGCAATAGAAGTTGCAGAAAAAGCCATAGCTATCGCTAAAATAGAAGGAAAAGATCCCAAATCTTCGAAGCGATTATTAGATAAGATTTTTGCAGATTAGCAAATGGGAATAGTTTCCACATATTCCATTCACTTTCACCTATAAAAACATGTATCGATATACCATTCTTATTTTAGCACTATTACTACTAGGTAGTAGTTCTTTTATTAAAGCACAATCAGTTACTATTACAGGGCATATACAGTCACCAATGGCGTATATGGAAGGAGGGAAATTTCACCAAGCCCCCATTATATTTTACCTTGATGACGTACTTTACGAAAGTGAACAACATATTGTTGTACCTAGCGAAAGTGGTTACTTCTCGATTAATATTCCTCTAAAAAAAGCAACTCCTGCTCGCTTAGAATATGATACACATACTAGTAAACTATTTTTAAAGCCAGGACAGTCATTAAAGGTTTATTTTACAAACGGCGACTTTAAAAACTCCCTTCGTTTTGATGGGACAAACGCAAATGACAATAATTATTTTGCGGAGTATAATCGTAAATTTGATGACGAGATTTTGGAACATGATTTGGATGCACGAAAACGATCTGGTCGTGAAGTGTATGATAAATATTGCAAGCAAATTCGTAGCGACCAAGAAGCCTTTTATAGAAATTATACAGGGCGAAATAGTACAAGTTCAGAATTTAAAAAGTGGGCAGAGGCTTCTATCAAATACTTTGAGGCAAGTAATATGAGCTTACTCTATTACCGTTCTCGAGATCGTGCGAATGATGGCTATCGTAGCTTTGTTAGTCGCTACAATAAATATGATACGCAAGCTCTTGTTGCTAGAGAGTATGTCAATTTTCTAGAACATCACATTCGCCAAACCTGTCTGCGAGATGATCCCAATGCGCGTGCAGCACGTGAAGCACGCAGAGAACATTGGGGGATTCGTGGGTTTGAAGTAGCGAGAAACGAATTTAGTGGAAAAGTACGCGACTATATGATGGCAGATATACTCGGTATTTTGATTGAAGCAGAATACATGGGGACCAATAAGGTATTTGATGAGTTTAAGCGATTGTGTGGCGACTCAGAAGTGCGTAATGTAATGACCAAGCGTTATAGTGTACTCCAACGCTCATTTGATAAAAAGCCACCTACCGATGCAAAATTAGAAATCGTTAGAGATGGAAGTCCTACTTATTTGAATACAATTTTAAGTAAGTATAAAGGCAAGGTCGTCTATATCGACTTTTGGGCTAGTTGGTGTAAACCATGTTTGGCAGAGATGAGTTATTCTCGCAAATTACATGAAAAATATCGCGGTAAAGATGTGGTCTTTGTCTATTTTTCCTCCGATGCGACAGAAGGTCCCTGGCGAGCAAATGTAGCGAAGTATCAACTAAGTGGCGATCACTATTTGATGAGTAAAGAACTACAACTAGATACCGAAGCACAACTCAATATTTCAGGTATTCCGCGTTATGTATTGGTGAATAAAGAAGGGAAGGTGATCCATAAAAATGCACGCCGCCCTAGTGACGAAACGCTTCCTCGACAAATAGATTTACTCTTAGCTCAGTGATAAAACCAACTATTAGTATTATAGGCTGTGGGTGGCTTGGATTTCCATTAGCGAGCTTTCTGTTAACAAAAGGCTACAAAGTGAATGGTTCTACCACCCGCATCGAAAAAATGCCCCATCTAGTAGATGCGGGCATTCACGCTTTTTTAGTGCGTCTTCCTGCCAATGGGGAGATGACTGAAGAAATGGAGAAAGAATTAATAGCCTGTTTACAGGCTGATATCTTGATCGTAAATATCCCACCAGGTCGCAAAAATCCAAATGTAGAGCAAGAGCATCCGCAGCAAATGCGCTATCTCATCAATCATATCAGTAAGTCAACTATTCAAAAGGTAATCTTTATCAGCTCTACCTCTGTTTATCATCCTCAAAATACCACCATTACAGAACACGCTCCTACTGAACCCATACGTGGTTCGGGAAAAGCATTGGTACAAGTAGAAAAACTATTTCAAGCAAATAAATCCTTTCAAACAACTATCTTACGCATGTCAGGTTTGTATGGTGGTGAACGCCATCCAGGGCGTTTTTTGGCAGGAAAACAAAATTTGCCTAATGGAGACGCACCTGTCAATTTAGTACATCGAGATGACTGTGTGGGAATTATTGAGCAGGTGATGGTGCAAAAAAAATGGGGAGAAATATATAATGTATGTGCGGATAAACATCCTACGAAACGAGAGATGTATACGAATGCTGCGAAAAAGCTAGGTTTGGCCGCTCCTCACTTCACTGAAAATGGATCGCTTTCTTACAATCTTATCTCTAATGAAAAAGTAAAACGAGAGTTGGCATATTCTTTTCGTTATTCTGATCCGATGAACGATGAACGATTTGACGATTGAACGAAAAAGCTTGTATGATTTATCCAATGATAAACATTTACCCTCCATCGTTTCTTCGTCGGACGTTCAATCGTTCCATCGTTTCCGCGTGAGGGATAGTAGCGATAGCTTGATGAAATGGCTGCTTTTGTGAAGCAAGGACTAGCGGGGCTGACAGCGGAAGACACCGCTAGGACTATGCTGAACTAGCAGCTATGAAGCAACTATAAGTGAATAGCCCGACCCTTTTTTACAAATCGACTTGGCAGGTTTTGAGTAAGAACCAAGCTAGTATGATAAGGTATTGCTTTAAACCTGAGAAGTCTTGATTTGTAAAAAAGGGGCACGCCCATCAACCAATTAGACTACTATTTTTTGTAATTTACACTTCAATACAGAATTACCCCTTTTAAAATACATATATGGATGTTAAATTTTGTGGTGCAGCAGGTCATGTGACAGGTTCTGCGCATTTGGTGACGCTAGATAATGGCTATAAGATATTGTTGGACTGCGGCTTGTATCAGGGCATTGCGGAAGAGATGAAGACTTTTAATGAAAGTTGGGAGTTTGATCCTCGACAAGTTGATTGTGTAGTGTTGTCTCATGCACATATTGATCATAGTGGACGTTTACCCAAATTGGTGAAGGATGGATTTCGAGGAAAGATTATTGCGACTCATGCGACACGTGATTTATGTGCGATTATGCTGTTGGATAGTGCAAAAATTCAGGAGCGTGATGCGGAATATGCTAATAAGCAAGAAGGGCGAACAGAGGAACGAATAGAGCCGCTATATGTGACGAGTGATGTAATGAAGACGATGGATATGTTTGTGAGTATTGGGTATAATAGACGTTATCATATTAGTGATAATGCAGAAGTGGAATTTAGAGATGCAGGACATATTTTGGGGAGTGCGAGTGTGCATTTGCGATTGAAAAACAAAAAAGGGGAGTGGATTCGTTTTGGATTCACAGGTGATATTGGACGACCAGAGCGCCCTATTTTGCGTGACCCTATACCAATGGATCAATGTGATTATTTGATCTGTGAATCAACGTATGGAGATCGTTTACATAAGCCCAATATTGATCAGAAAAACGAATTGTTGGCTATCGTAGAAGAAACCTGTGTAAAAAATAGAGGAAAATTGATTATTCCTGCTTTTAGTGTGGGACGTACCCAAGAGATTGTGCATTTATTGGATCAGTTGGAGTCAGGTGGGGAAATGCCTCCTATTCCTGTATTTGTCGATAGTCCATTGGCGGTCAATGCCACCCAAATTTTTCAATCTCATCCCGAATGTTTCGATGAAAACATCTTGGATTATATGCTATTTGACCCCAATCCATTTGGTTTTAACCGCCTTCGGTACATTCGACGGGTAGAAGAGTCGAAACGCCTCAATAATTTCAATGGTCCATGCGTTATCATTAGTGCTTCGGGGATGGCAACGGCAGGGCGTATTCGACACCATATATTTAACCATATTAGTAATCCTAAAACAACTATTCTAATTGTGGGGTATTGTGCCCCTTATACACTAGGAGGTCAATTGCGAGAAGGAGCTAGTACAGTGAAGATGTTTGGAGAAGTGGTGAAGGTAAAAGCACGTGTTAAAACGATGTACTCGTTTAGTGCGCATGGCGACCAACAAGAAATGATTGACTTTATGGATAATCAAGATCGCCAACAACTCAAAAAGTTATTTTTAGTGCATGGAGAACCCCGACCACAAAGAGTATTTCAAAAACAACTCACAAAAGCAGGTTTCTTAGATATTCACATTCCTACATTGGGGGAGTCTGTAGAAATCGTTTAGCATAAACCGCTCTTTTGATAATTATAAACAATTCATATTAACAATACCTACTAAAGCCCAATTAATCAATGGTAAAGATTATAACTTATTTATTTATTAGTGTTTGGTTGCTATTCTTGGGAAACTGTAATAATAAGGCTGCTCCTTCTGCTACTGCAGATTCGACAGTAAGTACAACTACCAATCAAGATACAGCCTCAGAGCCAACAAAAGAAGTGACAACGGTTGAGGCGACTTCAAATGATCCTGCCAAAAGCCTACCCGATGAAATAACGGTGGTTTTTTATAATGTAGAAAATCTCTTCGATATGGAGGATAATCCAGATAAGAAGGATGAGGAGTATATGCCTGATAGTGATAAAAAATGGACGCCTGACCGCTACCAAAAGAAATTGGATAACTTATATAAAGTATTGAGTACGATAGATGAAGATCGTCCGCCTGCCATTATTGGGGTGGAAGAAGTAGAAAACAAACAGGTATTGGAGGATTTGGTGAAGAAAACCCCAATGGTAGATTATGATTACGGAATTGTACATTATGAATCACCTGATGTACGAGGAATCGACGTGGCTTTGATATATGATAAAGGTATTATGAAGGTCAAAGATTCGGAGAAATTACCTGTATATTTCGATTTTGAACCCGAAACAACGACTCGTGATATACTGTATGTCAAAGGGGAAATAGGAGAGGAAGAAGTACACCTTTTTGTCAATCACTGGTCGTCTCGTAGAGGAGGTTTGGCAGCAAGTGAACCCAAACGTTTAGAAGCTGCAAAGGTGGTGCGTGCTAAACTAGATGAAATTTTTGAAGCAGATGCAGATGCGAAGGTAATTTTAGGAGGGGACTTTAATGATGAACCCGAAAATAAGAGTGTCGCAGAGGTCTTAGGGGCAAGTGATGAACTAGAAGGTATTGCAGATAATGCCTTGTATAATTCCGTAAAAGCCCTAAACGACAAGGAGACAGGAACCTATAATTATAGAGGCAATTGGAATATGCTTGATCAAATTATTTTGTCAGGTGCAGTAATGAATAGTAAAACAGGTATTAGAGCGGCCAGTGAAAAGGCTGGTATTTTACGTCAAAGCTGGATGATGTATAAAGATCCAAAATATGGAGAACGACCAAGTCGTACTTATGGAGGACCTAATTATTATGGAGGCTATAGCGACCACTTACCTGTCTATTTAGAGCTTGCTATTAAATAATATCAAATCTTTTATTTCTCTATGTCAAATCGGCTCAAACCAAGTGCAGCACTGGGTTTGAGCCATTTTTTTTGATTTATGAACTGAAATAATAGAAAAATCAATAAAAGCCTGTCTTTTTTGTGTTTTTATTAGGTTTTTTGTAGAAAATCGTTTAATTTAATAGAAAAGATGCTAAACTCTTATTATTTCCTTATAATTAGAAGCTGTTTTGTCACTATTAATTCAATATCTAACCAACAAACTTTTCTCAATTTTTCTTGTACTCTCTAATAGTATCTATTACCCATAAGATACTGTTGATTAACTATGCCGTAGACTATAAAAAGCGACTAGTATAGATAAACTTTGTGCTATCTAGAAGAACTTCAATAATGTTATGGCAAAGTGTCCTATCCATTTAACTGTCATAAAATAACTGTTAACTAAACGAAGTGCTTTTATCCAAGTATAAAACAGTAAATTTATGTTCACCAATGAAACTAATAAGCTACCTATCTCAATACTAGTATTAAAATAATTAGCATTTTAACCTTAGCTAAGTACCTGAGCATAAATAATCGCCATTTTTGACAGCAGCTATTTTTTCGTCAGAGAAGGCTAAAAACACAGGCATAGCCATACTACGGCGAGTATCGAAGTATGGCGGAAAAAGAGTCTGTCAAAAATGTATCGATTATATGTGCTTAGGTACTTAATTTCCGTGATGCGAATAAAAATACCTTAACAACCTTAAACTAAGCTTTTATGTTGTCTATTGTTCAAGCAAAAACCCCGGAACAACTTAATCAAGTGAGGTATTTACTTAGAAATTATGGACAGTTGCGAAACAGTCTTAATGAAGTTGCTTTACCGGAGCCACAAAAGGAGTTAGATTTTTTACCAGGTCAATATATGATGCCTGATGGCTGTCTATTATTGGCTCTTTACGACAACCAACCTGCTGGGTGCGTAGCCCTCCGAAAACGCAAAGATGAAACCTGCGAATTGCGGCGTTTATTCGTTGAAGAGCGTTTTAGAGGAATGCGTGTTGCCAAAGCATTGGTTAATGAGTTGCTTAAATTTGCAATGCACACAGGTTATCAAATCATCCGATTAGACACTGATCCTTGGATGAAACCTGCACAAGCATTATACCGCACCTTTGGATTTGTAGAAGTAGAAGCGTATCGTTACAATCCCATCAAGGGAGTACGTTTTTACGAACTTGATTTAACCCGATTCTCCCAAACTGGGCGAGCCTAGTTTGTTAGTGAGCATCGTTACATATACATCTTTTTAGCCCCCTCAAAAGATAGAGGAAAACAGCATACTGTCTATTTATTTAGATAGTATGCTTTTTTGTTTTTTGGGCGTGCCCTCATTTTTTATTTATAAAGATGCTCCCGCCAGCGTCCTCGCTGGTGGCATCTTTATAAATAAAAAATGAGGTCAGGCTATCCGCTTGTAGTTGGCTCATAGCAGCTAGTTCGGCTATATGCCCTAGCAGTGTCTTCCGCTGTCAGCCCTGCTAGGTCAAGCCTCTCAAAGCTACTATTTCGCCAAGCTACCGCTACTATCCTTCACGC
>JAHDHP010000090.1 GCA_020631245.1 Bacteroidota bacterium
AATGGTTGATACTTGAAGCACTTATCATCTACAATTTCGATATTACATTCAAATACTGTATGAATATCATTTTCTTGGATGGTATAATCTCCACTATCATCTCCACAGAAGTCAGGACAAATTGTAACTGGTTCAAATTCACCTGTACAAACATAGCTGATTTCCGCACAGAATCCATCTCTTGGATCACCACAACTTTCTACTTTATCAACAATTGCATTTACTTGTTGTGAACAACCTAAAAGATCTTTCACAGTCATTGAGTAATTGCCTGCATCTACAAAGTTGATACATCGTTGTACATTATCTTCGAAAGCCCCATAATTTTCACTGCCATCTAATGATGTAACCGCATATGGTCCAACACCACCGCTAACAGTTAAACAGATCGTACCATTTTTACCTAAACAGTTGGCAATACTAGTTACTACATCAGCAGAAATATTACTAGTTCCAGGTGTTGGAACGTTGATATTTTTAACTACAGAACAACCATCGCCATCAGTGATTGTCACTACATAGCTACCTGGTTCATTGAAGCAATCGCTTCCACCAGCAGCAATTGTACCAGACAATCCACCATCTGTAACCCAAGCATAAGGTGCTTTACCACCTGCAGGGCTTAAGCAAATAGAAGTTGCGGCATTACAGTTACCACTTTGGTTACTATCAACAGTTACAACAAAGTTGTCACAATCAGGTCCACCACCACAATTAGTAGCAGGAGCAATAGTGAATGCTTTATCGATTTCACAATCATTTGCATCTCTTACCTTAATTGTGTAATCACCGGCAGGTAATTCTTCGAAACAACGTTGAGCTGTACCATCGAACTGTTCTCCATTCATGCCAGCAACACCAGATACAATCGTATAAGGAGCAGTGCCACCAGAGAATCCGATACAAACAATACCACCTTTATCACAAGTTGCATCTACTGTTTGTAGTGCTACTGCGAAGTCTTCACAATCACCACCACAATTTGTAGCCGCATTAATAGAGAATGAAGTATTGCGTTCACAATCATTAGCATCGCGTACTTTAACTGTATAGTTACCAGGAGTCAAGCCATTGATACATTTCTCTTCTCCTTCTCCATATGTTCCATCAACACCTGCAATACCTGAAACGATTGTATAAGGAGCAGTACCACCACTAAAGGTCATACATACGCTTCCTGTACCAACATCACAAGTTGCATCTGTTGTTTGAGAAGAAACGAGCATATCATCACAATTAGGTTCACCGCCTCCACAATTTGTTGCTGCGTTCACCGTAAAGCTTTCATTTCTGATACAACCTTCACTATCACTAATAGCTACTACATATGTACCATCACCCAAATTATCAATACAGATTTCTTGGTTTTGGGCAACATTATTATTGGTTGTTCCATTATCAAATGTCAACGTATAAGGAGGAGTACCTCCTGCTACAATCACACAAGCCTTACCATCATTTTTATCGCAAGTTTCATCGGTTGAATTTACAACAGCAGCCAAAGAGCCACAGTTATCTCCACAACCTGTAGCAGGATCAATTGTAAATGTTTCATTACGTTCACAATCTTCTGCATCTCTGACTTTGACAGTATAAGTACCTGGATCAAGATCACCAAAACAAGCTTGTTCACCTTCTCCAAAAGTACCACTTATCCCTTCCATACCAGATAATAACGTATAAGGAGCAGTACCTCCAGTTGTAGTGAAACAAACACTACCTTTATTATCACAGGTAGCATCAGTAACTGTTGATGCAATAGCTAAGTTTGTACAATCAGGACCACCACAATCTGTAGCAGCTTCAATTGTAAAGCTTATTCCTGTTTTACAACCATTCACATCTTCTGCTTGAATGGCATAAGTACCAGGCTCAATGTTTCCATAACATTTTTGTTGGTCTTCTAATAAGAATCCTCCAATATTAATGGAAGAGGTTAATTGATATGGACCTTTTCCGCCACTAGCTTCTAAACAAACACTACCTCCACTTGTACAAGTAGCTGCAGTAACTTGAGCAGTCAGCTCAAACGTATCACAACCTCCACCACAATCTGTAGGAGATTCAATTGTGAAGTTTTGACGAGTAACACATCCAATATCATCTGTTATCTCTACATAGTAAGAACCAGGAGGAATATTTTCGAAACAGCGTTCACCATCTTCAAATGATCCTGCAATACCTGCATCAGATGTCAATTGATAAGAAGCGACACCACCTGCAAATGTAATACAAACCGAACCGCTTGCATCACAAGTCGCATCTGTTGGTGTAACTGTTATAGCCAAGTCATCACAGTTTTGACAACCGCAATCACCTGCATTAACTGTTGCTAATGAGGAAGCATGAGCATAAAAGTCAGGACTTGTTCCCATCCATGTATCTGGTCCTTGTTGTGTACCTAATGCCAATAATGCAGAAATTGGATCTCCAACATCTATTAAAGACTCAATAGATAGCGCATTGGAATTAGGATAAGTGACATAATAAATAACATAGTCACCACTTGGCACATCTGTAAATGTACCATTATTGTTGGTAGCAATAATACGATCATTATCCGCATCGCCATCTACAGTAGCATCATTTACATCTACTAAGACATAAGAATTACTACTAGCAGAATTATACGTACAAGGCTCTGAATCTGCTACAAGTGTTCCAAGTCCTTCACAATTACAATCGTCAAGATCTTGAGAACCACAAACAAAAATATCTAAACCAGAATCTCCACAGCCGCAACCTCCTCCATTTACAAGAGCTAAGGTAGAGACTTGAATTTCAAAATTCGGATCAGTTGACGTCCAAACACCTGCTGGACTTTCAGTACCAATCGCTAATATTGTATTAATTGGATCATCTACGTCTAATAAGTTTTCGACGGTTAATGCATCGCTCATATCATAGCTGATGTAATAAATCAAATAATCACCACTCGGAACATTTGTAAATGTTCCATCAGTAGATACTTGATCAATTAAGTTATCATCATCATCACTATCAACAGCAGCATTCACAACATCAACTAATACATAAGCCATTTTTGTTGTACTTGCCGAATTCATCGTACAAGGAGCGGAATCTGCAATTAAAGTACCTGTTCCTTCACAGTTACAATCGCTTAAATCAGTGTTACCACAAATTAATGATCCTCCATTATTTCCACCATTGTTATTACCACAGTTTACCGAACGGGTAACTTCAATAGGATTTGATAAATCATGGCAACCAGTAATTTCAGTGGCATTATCACCTTGAGCTGTATTTGTTAAATCAGCAGCATTTTCATAAGTGATACCCCAAATGAGACATACACCAGCAGGAACACCTTCAAAATTGAATACATTTCCTGTTTGGATACCATCACTTAAAATATTTCCATCTTGATCAGTGATTAAATAACCATATTCGGCTCCAGAATCACCCATTTTAGTAACTGTCACTTTATCTTCTACTGTATCATCAGTACAAACTGTTGTTGGGTCATTTGTTGAAATGGCACCCGCATCAACTGTACAAGCAGTAGAACAATCTACTCGATTGATAGCGATAGAATTAGATAAAGCATGACAACCACCAATATTAGTAGCGTCATCATCTTTAGCAACTCCTGTTAAATCAGCAGCAGCATCATATGCAATACCCCAAATGAGGCATACACCAACTCCTGCACCTTCAAAATTGAAGTTTGGAGCTGCCTGAATACCATCACTTAAAATAATCCCTGATTGATCCGTGATTAAGAATCCATATTCGGTAGATGAAGAAGCACTAACACTTACCGTTACATTATCGGCAGTACCATCTCCTACACAAACTTCCAATAGATCACTAGTTGCAATTGTTCCTGCAGTTACATCACATACTACCGGATTACAAGAAGGTGCAGTAATTCGATCTCCGCTTACAACACCTGCATCAAACGTACAAGTATTATCATTGGCATCTGTAATAATGATTGATAAATCATTACCATCGCCGGGGAAACTTCCTACAAATACACCAGAACTAATATCACTATAACTATAAGGTCCATAATCCGTCGAACCATTTACACTAACTGTAAATTCATTCGCTAAGTTAGTCCCACTATAGCTATTAATTGCTAATAAAAATTCGTTATCTGCATCACAAGGACCAAGTACAACACCCACAGCAGTTAACTCACAATTTCCTCCACCATTAGGGTCGGAATCGCAAGTAGGCGCATCATATGCGCGCAATAAACTAGCTGTACAACCACCATCAATATAAGCAGCTTGTATATCTACGTCTACCGTACCATCACCTGTGATATTAGGAAGTGTGAAAGTTGTACTTCCACTACCATCAGTAACAGGAAAAGCATAAGCACTTGAAAAATGATCACTTGTAATAGTAATTTCTGCATCAGCAGGCATGTCACCATATACTACTGTTATATCCAATTTGTAAGTCCCATCGGTCTCACAAGCTTTTGGACTCACTTCTGTAATAACTAGTGAACAACCGCCACAATCATCTGCAGCAGAATAAGTATCTCGCATTTCTACTGTACAACCCTGACTGTCTGTAAAAGAAACCGTCCACGGAGTTCCGTCGGCTACTTCAATAGTAACAGTCGATTGATTCGTAACAGTAGAAGCACCATTATAAGTGGCTCCATCTACAGATACTGTAAATACCTCATTAGCATCATAAGCAGGCAAGCCACCTTCTACTAATAAAGAAGCTGTAGGAGTAGAACCTGTACAGTCATAAACAGGATTACCGGAATTATTATTAACTCTGATTTCTTGCAACACAACAAATGAGCCTGTTGCTTGCTGCATGTCTGTACAATTTGGATTAATAGTACCAACATCTGCTCCTTCTCCTACAAAAGAATAGAGATAAAGCGGGGTATTAGCGGGATATGGCGAACCATCATTCGCGTAACTAGCCGTATTGGTAGCATCTAATGAAAAAACTGTTTCTCCAGCCAACGAAGTTAGCCCAGAAACATCACTCACAGCCAAACCAATATAACCATCCCGATCATCCCCCAATACATAACCGCTTGTAGCTAAAGAAACATCGTCTCCCCAACAGATATATTCATTATCTATTGTAGGAGTTCCAGCCGATACTCCTAAAGAAATATCGGCAGGTGAAAATGTTCCCATGTCATGTTCTGGAGTATTGTCAGCTTTATTAATTACTGTCAGATCGCTATCAAATTGCAGATCTGCAGATAAAGAGTTGTCAGCAATGTCAAAACAGACATTACCAACTGTAATCCAGCTACTACTTATAACTGGACATTCAAAGCCTGCCGGTTGACCGCTGGCAGAAAGCGTTGTAACATTCGCCTGACCGCGACTATCTGTCACATCATCAGATGAAAACGTAGGCACCAGAAAAGGGTTTGAACTCCCACTGTCTGTGGTACAAGATGTGTTTTCATTGAACTCTACAGAGCTATAAGCGGCGTTATTTATAGCACTCTTATTATAAGAGAACCATATGGTATGAGAGGAGATCGCAAAATCACCCGCTCCATCCGACGCCCTTATCTGTATGTCCACACACAGCTGGGGAGGAGATGCACCACAGTCCGATATCGGATTTGCAAACTGCAAATCATATGTGGACTGCGTAGCAATCTGGGCGCTACAGAAATAACTCGTCATTAGGAGCAAAACTCCTAGGCAGACAGCCATCGTAGATTTTATTTCCATAACAGAGAATTTATACTAACTGACATTAAAAAAAATCAAATATTTGGTAAGAAAAGGACATAGGAATCTCTTCAGGTTTGCATATAAACAAGAATTATTCCGTTTTTAACAGAAGTTCACACTTCTATATAGTTAAGCTTTTGAGGAGGAATCTCTTTTTTCATGGAAGGAATTACAAGAATACATACATATTTACTACTCTCCCTGCTAGGTTTTAGTGCTATCACAATAAGCACAAAAACCTAACAAGCAACAAATTAAGAAAATTTAAAAAAATTATTTGTAAATTTCATCACATATATACCCTTGTATACTCCAAATAAAAAAGTAGTTTATCAATCTTAGGGATACGCCTTTTTCCATATTATGTTGCTAGTATTACAGGAATCTGACAAAACTTGATGAGAGAGAATGTAAATAGCAGCCTCTAAAGTAAATTCAGTAGGGATTTTCACACTACATTACTAAAAACAACAATTTGTTTAATGTTATACATTATTCAATGCACATTGTTATAAAATAGGCAAGCTTTTGAATGTCTAGGCAATAAGTTATTTTTGTGCTCTACTTATCAAAAACACACTAATGAATTCAATTACAGATCGTTTATTACTTTTCTTGAAAGGCATGGCAATGGGAGCTGCCGATGTTGTTCCAGGAGTTTCAGGAGGAACAATTGCTTTTATCACAGGGATTTACGAAACCCTCCTCAATTCTATTAAATCTATTCAGCCAGGTGTACTTAAAACACTAAAGGATGACGGGTTAGCAGCAGCGTGGCAACAAATCAATGGTTCTTTTCTGTTGACTCTCTTTGCAGGAATAGCTGTCAGCATTCTTTCGCTGGCCAAAATCATCGAACATTTACTCACTAGTTATCCTGTTCTATTGTGGGCCTTCTTTTTTGGACTCATCATCGCATCCGCTATTTATATCGGTCGTCAACTTAGTCATTGGGATACAAAATCAATCATTACATTGGTGGCAGGCGTCATCATCGCCTATCTCATTACCATAGCCAACCCCACACAAGCACCAGACAGCCTACCTTTTGTCTTTTTTGCAGGCTGTATAGCCATTTGTGCGATGATACTCCCAGGTATTTCGGGAAGTTTCATTCTCCTATTATTAGGAATGTACAGCACCATTTTAGGAGCAGTAAACGATCGCGATATTGTAACACTTGGTATTTTTATGATGGGCTGTGGGATTGGTCTACTTAGCTTTTCACATGTTCTCTCCTGGTTATTCAAATCTTATCGCAACCTCACGCTCGCCTTTCTGACAGGGCTTATGATTGGCTCGCTCAATAAGGTATGGCCTTGGAAAGAAACGATTTCTACCCGCGTAAATAGTCATGGAGAAACGGAGCCTTTTCTCCAACAAAATGTTTCTCCTTTCCATTATACTAGTATCACAGGCGACGAGTCATATCTCCTAGGAGCTATCGCTTTGCTATTCGCTGGTTTTACTTTGGTATTTCTTTTGGAGCGTTTAGGAGGTAATAAACCCGCGATTTAGTTGTTGGGGGTCTACAAATCAATGACTGAATTAGTGAGTGAGCGATTGAGTGAATAGGCGTTACGCTATATTCACTCAATCACTCAATCACTCATCCACTCAATCACTCATTAATTATGGCACACAAAAACTCTAAACAAATAGACATTCCTCCCGCTATTCCGACTACCTACGGACTTATTGGTTATCCGCTTGGACACTCCTTTTCGTCCACCTATTTTACTGAAAAATTTTACAGAGAGGATATACCCAATACTCGTTATCAAACCTTTCCGTTAGAACAGATTGAAGAATTTAAAAGTCTGGTTACCGAAACCGAAAACCTACTAGGTTTGAATGTCACCATCCCTTACAAAACAGCGGTTATTCCGTTCTTAGATCAACTCGATGAAACCGCTGAAAAAGTGGGAGCTGTCAATACCATCAAAGTGAGTGATGGCAAGCTTATTGGCTACAATACCGATGTGGTGGGTTTCGAGCAATCTCTCCAACCATTGCTCCAAAAACAGCATCAAAAAGCATTGATTTTAGGAACGGGTGGAGCGGCTCAAGCAGTCGCCTATGTCCTCCAAAAATTGGGGATTAGTTATCAGTTTGTTTCTCGTACTGCTGGCCCCAAAAAACTTGCCTATAAAGAGCTAAGGCAAACGCATATGCAGGAGCATTTATTGATTGTCAATACTACTCCGCTTGGGATGGCTCCGAATGACCAAAGTTTTCCGCTTATTCCATATGAATTTGTGGGGAAGCAACATTTATTTTATGACCTCGTATATAATCCTGAAAAAACGATCTTTCTAATTAAGGGAAAATTGCAGGGGGCTACGATCAAAAATGGAAAAGAGATGTTAATTGTACAGGCGGAGAGGGCTTGGGATGTTTGGATGATGGGGTGATGGGGAGACGTAGCACGCTACGTCTTTACAGGGATGATTGGGTGTAAGAAAGTCCATTTGAAGGGAAGAGACAAGTATTTCGCTATAAAAAAACAAATTTTTATTGCTGCGTAACGCCTATCCAATCATGCAGTCATCCCGTCATCCAATCATGAACCCACCCCTAACCCCTCCCAAGAGGGGAATTGCGTGAGGGATAGCAGTGGTAGCTTGCCATAGCAGAAAGGTTGTGAAGCTTTTGCTGGCAGGGCTGACGGAGGAAGACACTGCCAGCAAAGATAGCTGAACACCTTGTCTGCAAGGCAACTACAAACGAATAGCCCGACCCCATTTTTGCCAATCGAAACCTGTCAGCTTGGTAAAACCTAACAGCTTGATTGGCAAAAATGGGGGCACGCCCAAAAAAATAAATTTCACATAAAAAAACGTCGTACAAACATATCTACTCATGGTCAACTTCAATGATACAGAAAGTGCATTTGCTCATTTGTCGAATGCTGAATTACGGGAATCATATTGGTTATTTAGCCTTATTAATCGCCCCATTTTGGTGGAAACGGGAACGACTTTGGCACAGTGGGGCCTTAGCTTAAATTTGCCGATTGAGCCATTGATTCGTCGGACTATTTTTAAGCAGTTTTGTGGGGGAGAATCGGTTGAATCGTCGAAAAAGGCGATTGCAAAATTGGCGGGTTTTAATATTCAAACGATTTTGGATTATGGGGTAGAAGCGAAGAAGCGAGAGGCTGATTTTGAGCGTACTGCTGAGCAGCTAATTCAAGATATTGGTTTGGCCGAACGGGAGGATGCAGTGCCTGCTATTAGTAGTAAAATAACGGCTTTGGCACGATTTGACCTCCTAGAAAAGGTACAGCAAAAGGCGAAGCTTAGTGAAGATGAAGCGGCAGAATGGGAGCGAGCGCAGCGTCGTGTGTATCAAATTTGTGAGGCAGCTCACCGTACAAACGTGGCTATTTATTTTGATGCGGAAGAAAGTTGGATTCAAGATACGCTTGACAGTCTAATTATTGCCATGATGGCGACCTTTAACCGAGAAAAAGCCATTATCTATAATACTATACAGTTATACCGACATGATCGACTGGCTTTTTTACATGCGTCTCATGATGATGCAACAGCGAAAGGATATGTGCTGGCGGTAAAATTGGTGCGGGGTGCTTATATGGAAAAGGAGCGAGAACGTGCAGCGGAAATGGGATATGAAAGTCCTATACAGGAAAGTAAAACGGCTACTGACCATGACTATAACCAAGCTTTACAATACTGTCTAGATCATTTGGACAATATTGTCTTTTGTAATGCTACACATAATGAACATAGTTGTCGTTTGTTGTGTGAATTGATGGAACAAAAAAACTTGCCGCATGATCATCCAAACATATACTTTGCACAATTATACGGCATGGGAAATCACATTTCTTACAATTTATCACAAAAAGGCTACAATGTGGCAAAATATTTGGTGTATGGGAGGGTAAAGGATGTCATTCCTTATTTAATTCGCCGTGCACAAGAAAACACCTCCGTTACTGGTCAAATGAGTCGTGAATTGCGATTGATCCAACATGAAATTAAACGGCGAAAATTAGCTTAAATTGGTAAGAATAGTAGTACAAATGAAATACGCTTTAAAGGATGGAACCAACTGACATCTTTCCTTTTGGTGATGTTTTGTTTTACTATTTATTTATTTGTTATAATCGTTATTCAGTAAATTCAAAGGTATTTTATCAGATTAGCCAGGCTGTTTGTAGGAATCCAGCCAATTATTAATACTTTATTACTGAATCAATGAATCTCTTCAACGTATTTTTTTAACTGCATTGTTTCACCCTTTTTCTAAACCAAACCTTGTTATGGTACGGAATCCAAATATCAAACTTCCCTTTAGGCGTTTGAATCGTTGTCCTGCTTCTTCTCTTGAATTAGTTTTTTCAAACAGATTGGTAATAATATTAAGTCGGCAATTAAAGCACTGATGAGGGTGATGCTAATCAGCAGCCCTACATAAAAAGTAGCATTGAAATCGGAGCTTACCAATACGAAAAATCCAGCAAACAATATAAAAGTGGTTAAACAGAGTGCTTTACCTGTTTCCATAAATGTACTATGTATCGCTGCATCTACTGTTTGTCCTTTTTGGCGTTGTAGACGAAATTTACTCAAAAAGTGAATGGTATCATCTACTGCTATTCCAAAGGCGATAGTAAATATGATAGAAGTAGAAGCTTTTAGGCTAATACCTAAAAAGCCCATAACTCCACCTGCTATGAGTAGGGGGAATAGATTGGGAATGAGTGCGATAAACGCCATTTTAATACTTCTAAAAAGTAGCATCATAAGTATACTGACTACAAGGAACGCAAGGCCTAGCCCGTAGAGTAGGTTTACGCGCAATTGTTCATGGTTTTTATCCATAATCAAGGCCGTTCCTGTTAGTCGTATTTTTAAAATGGAGGGATCTATTTCATTTTCTATCCATTGATTGATTTGCAGATATAACTTGGTAATTTTATCAGAGCCAATATCTACCATATTGGCGGTCATACGTCCGTGTTTACGGTCTTCACTGATTAATAAGCTTGTTTCTTTCCTACTGTTTCTCTTTAGTTGCCGACGATATTTTTTTAAGGGCTTCTCCTCTTCTGGCAACTGATAATATCGAGGAAGTCCGCTATTATTGGCCTTATGTAGTGTTTTATAAAGCGTTAGTGGCGAGGTCAATTGTCCTATTTCAGGGACTGTTTTAATGTATTGGTCAAATTTTTCCATTTCTTGTAGCACTTTCCACTCGTCTACTTTATAGGTATCTCCTGCCTCTACGGCTACATCAAATACCCGCACTCCTGATAGCTCCTCTTCAAAAAAAGCAAAATCTTCTCGTAAACGATCTGATTCTGGGACATCACTCAATAGGGTGATATTCGTAGAAATAAGGCTAATGCCCCAACAGCAGAGGGCAAATAAGCCTACACTTCCTATCAAAATTTTCCGTTCATTTCGAAATACCCAATCGTGTAAGCCTCCTAAACGTTTCTTCCAAGATTGTTGATGCCTTTGTACATCCATTAGTTTTTCGGGTGAAAAATGTAGAATGGCAGCAGGGGTAAATAACATCACAGCTACATAAGCAGTCATCACGCCAATGGCAGCATAGGTTCCAAAGCTAATAATTGCTGATAAATTGGAGGTTGTCAAAGAGATAAAACCGATGGCAGTAGTGGTAGAAGTCAGCAAAGTAGCCATTCCAATTTCTTTGACTGTAATTTTCAAGGCTTCAACTCTAGTACGCCCCTCCCCTATTTCATCTATGTATTTAGATAGTAAGTGAATCACATCCGACATACCTACTACAATCATTAAGGTAGGAAATAAGGGACTCATCACATCTAAATACTTTCCTGTAGCCCCTAACAATCCCATAAAATAACATAGTCCGATCATAACAGCGGTTATCGCAATCAACACGCCCCAAAAACGCCTCAAAAAGAAGCTCATCGTTAGTAATGCAAGGAT
Source organism: Bacteroidota bacterium (assembly GCA_020631245.1). Taxonomy (GTDB): domain Bacteria; phylum Bacteroidota; class Bacteroidia; order Chitinophagales; family UBA2359; genus JAHDHP01. Next base: position 11,654 of record JAHDHP010000090.1, read on the forward strand.
GGTGCTGATACCTACGTAAAAGCCAAACTCATTGCTAATCGCAGAGATAATACTGGTGATAGACTTGCCTCGTCCTACAATACGTACTTCTTCATCAAATTGGAAATGGGCTATTTCTTTCTCTATCGAGTTAACCATTTCCCGTAGTCCTGTTTCGGGCAACTGATCCTGATGTTTCATCAGTATTGTAATGGTTTGTCCATTTTGGGAGACATAGCGATTAATGAGTCGCTCATCGTTAAAAATCTTTGCACTATCTGCTGCATAGCGGCTCGGATCATCGATATGTAAAGTAGTAATTGTATTTAGACCGAAGGGCGTGTATACGGGTTCGCGCAGGGTGGTGAGTGAACTAGCGTTTTCTATGGCAGGGTTTTGTTCCAAACGACGTGTAAAAGCATCTACTTTTTCGAGAAAGGCTTGGTCAAAAATAGACGCTTCTGAACGAACAATAGCTAGGTAGATAAAATTATCATCGGCTTCAAATCGTTCTTGATGGGTTTGAAAAAAAGCTAGATCAGGATCATTTTGTGGAAAAAAGGATTCGAGATCATAATAAACAGTTAGACGGGTGATACAAAAGTAAATGGCTATGGCACAAATGGCTAAACTTAAGGCGATAGCTCCATAACTCCACCGTTTATACTGCTGAAAATCCTTGTTTGACATATTTATCGTATTGGTTGGCTCTCTTCTCTCCTTTTTTTGCCTCTTTTTCAAATTATTTGATTATTCCAACGCAAAGATATTCCGATTGTTCGACTTGTGTTGTAAATTTGGAGTGGATATTATTTAGTTGAACTTTTATTGACTAAATTATCCTTCCCTATCTACTTTTTACATTATATGCGCATTGCGTAAACGGAAATTAATTAAGTGTTAGAAGACAACTATAAGCATAAAGGAATGCGTCGTCGCTTAGTCGATGAACTGATGGATTTGGGTATCTCCCAACCAGAGGTAATTAAGGCATTACTAACAGTACCTCGTCACATTTTTTTTGAAACCGCTTTTTTAAAGCAAGCGTACCAAAACAAAGCCTTTCCCATTGGGGAAAATCAGACTATTTCTCAACCTTTTACAGTCGCATATCAGTCGGAAATGCTGGCTGTAAAAGAAGGGGATAAAATTCTGGAAATTGGTACAGGTTCTGGTTATCAGGCTGCCATATTGGCAAGTATGGGGGCGCAAGTATATACCATTGAACGGCATAAAAAGCTGCATCTAAAGGCAAAGCAAGCACTCAGCTACCTTAGATATAATAATGTTCATTGTTTGTTTGGGGATGGCTTTAAGGGCGCGCCTGCATTCGCTCCTTATGATAAGATTATTGTTACGGCTGCTGCACCTTATGTGCCCGATGATTTAATTGATCAACTGCGTATTGGTGGGATTATGGTGATTCCTGTAGATGAAGAAGGTAAAAACCGTCAACAGATGCTTCGAATTACTAAAGAATCAGCAGATAAACTTACTTATGAGAGAGGATATTTATTTTCGTTTGTCCCTATGTTGAAAGGAAAAAAAGACTTGAAGTAGTCGCTGCTTAATTTTAAGAGGTCACTAAATGAGAATTTGATTCTGCCACTTTAGCTGTTTCTATAGGACGCTCATCATCTAGTTCATTAAAGAAGTGACGGTGAAAAAGAATAATAGAAAGGACACCTAATGAAATAGCTGCATCTGCAATATTGAAGATGGGTCTGAAAAAATGAACATGACTTCCTCCTAAAAAGGGAATCCATTCAGGTAGGTTTTGGTTATAGAGTGGAAAATAGAGCATATCAACTACGTGACCATGTAAGAACGTGGCATATCCGCCCCCTTCGGGCATAAAAGTAGCTATTGCTCTAGTATTACTTTCGGAAAATATCATCCCGTAAAATGCACTGTCTAAGATATTACCAATTGCTCCTGCAATAATAAGTGACATACTGATAATCAAGCCAATAGAGCTATCTTTTTTACGAATTAGCTGTGCGAGGAAGAGTCCAATAGCCATTACTGCAAAAATGCGAAACAGGCTTAAAAATAGCTTCCCATACGTTCCGCCCCAAGTTAAGCCAAAAGCCATTCCTTCATTTTCGATAAAGTACAACTGAAACCAATCAGTAATATAAATACTTTCTCCAATTACCATGGTGGTTTTAATCCACAATTTGAGGGCTTGATCTCCAATCAAAAACAAAAGAATAATTCCAAGCGATAATACTAGCTTCGATTTCAAACTAAAAAATTTTCTATAAGTAAAGTGAATAGTTCATACAACTACTAACAAAACGTAATAGTTGATTATTCGGTTTACTATACCCATTAAAATAATAAAATAAGTAAAGAAGCAGTACCCTTTGGGAAGGGCATTGCTTCTTTTAGTAACGGATAAAGAATAAGTTCCGCTTACTTTTTATAACGCTTTTGAGGCGTATTCTTTTTTTCCTCCAACTTCGCATGAATACTAAGTGTTGTATGAGGTACTGCTTTCAAACGTTCCTCAGAAATCAACTTACCCGTAACTCTACACACTCCATACACTTTATTCTCAATTCGGATCAATGCATTTTCTAAATGTTTGATATACTGCACCTGACGAGA
>JAHDHP010000091.1 GCA_020631245.1 Bacteroidota bacterium
TATTTATCAATAAACAGAGACAGAGGATTACCCCTAAAGTTCTTATTTTCTGTAAGGACAAAAGTGGGATTCTTACGGGTAGAGCAAGGGATCCCTCTTTGAAAACAGGTGTAGTTTTCATTATCATTTAATTTAATTAGATTAAATATGTTCGGTATTGACGCTTTCGCTTTTAGGGTCTAATTCTATCTATCTACAAAAGTAGATACCATAGATTTAGTTACTTCATTTTGAAGAAATAGAATTGAGGATAGGAAATGTATTGACGCAAAATAGGTTTGACGAAAGATGAGTGTAATTCAATTTAAAATGCTAGGGATGCATTCAAAATAAATATCATATTATTATTTCTCTTAAAAATTATGACTACTTGTGTAAAGCAAAATTATACTCTTTAATTGTACAATGCAAATTTTTTTACCAAAACACAATTTTATTACACTTTATAACAATAAGCACTTTTCAAAATGAGTATCTAATGTTTATTTTGCAAAACCATCAAGATAAGCATGTTATATAGCACTTTAAACAACTGTTCGTAAAGCCCTGATTATCATCATATTTTTTTGAATTACATGGGTTTTGGAGTCGAAAAGAGTCAAATATTGAAAAATAAATTGAATATCTTTTTTTTCAATACTAGCACACAACCCTTCTTTAAAATTGTAAGTCTTATGAGCAACCGTAGCAAATAACCTTTAAAAATTTGCTTATGATTCACCGCTTAATTATTCTCTCATTTACTTTATTTATAATTCCACAAATTGCATTTACAAAGTGCGATTTCATATTACAACCTCATTGTTTCGACGAATCAGGATATGGCATTTGGGTAGGTGTGTTTATAGATCGTGATATATGCCCCAATGTGCCTGCTTTAACTTTTGATATGGGAGATGGAACCATTCTAGAACAAAATCAAAATGTGATTAGAACGAAGCATATCGATTATGTGTATCATCGTTACGAAGAGCCAGGAACCTATACCGTTTGGACAAAAGGAGGGTCTTTTGAAGTAAACATACCTTCTCCCGGAAGTTCTCCACCAAGTTTGCCCCCTATTAGTTATCAACTAGAAAAAAAAGAACGCTTTTATATCCTTACTATTGACACAGATACCAGTTTTACAGGGCAGCTTAATACCTTTTTTGATTATAACTTTACAGAAAACCCTTACGTTTTTTTATTAGAGAACCAACTACGCGTATACTACCCTACTGAGATAGATGTATGTGTAACTTACTATGAAGAAGAAACCTATAATTCCGACTGTAGTGTAGGACAAGTATGTGAAACGCTTACTATTGATTTTGAGATTGATTTTAAAGCAGCATTTGATTATTCACTAGCACCATCCAATTATATCATTAACGATGCTTCGACTATACAATTTTACAATAAAACCTGGGGGAAAATACAACATGCTTCTTGGGATTTTGGTGATGGACATACAAGTCGTGAAATTCATCCAGAACATACCTTTCAAGCGGCAGGAACCTACGAAGTATGCTTAACGGCTACCAATGCCATCTTACAAGAAACGAGTCGCACTTGTCAAACGGTAGAAATAGATTGTATGGACTTTTTTAGTGTTGAACCTGTAGCTGACCAAGAACATACCTTTCAATTTACACTACTAGATAAATCTTTAGAAGGGCAAGCTTTCCAATGGGGATTTGGAGATGAGCAACATTCGGAGGAAAAGAATCCTATTCATACCTATGATCCATCTACTGGTAACTACACCGTCTGTTTAATATTAGAAGATCGGCTCAGTCGTTGTCTTCCAAGCAATCAAATCTGTCAAGTTGTTTATTTAGATGTATTGGATGCAACATTCGATTATGTACAATCATCTGATGGAACCCGTACCTTTTATTACTCAAGTACTGCTGCTCACAATATTAAAAACTATTACTGGGATTTAGGAGATGGCACCACCAGTCAAAAAGAAGTAATACGACATATCTATGCCCAACCTGGCAGCTATGAAGTATGCCTTCGGGTGGAATCATTTTCCAACGAAATTGCTGAATCATGTCAAGTAATTGAAATAGAATATGAGCCTAGGTCTATCTATTGTATGCCAAGCATAACGATTGACTACGATACGGCAAAAGGCGGTACTTTATCCATAAAATCACATATATACGATACCATCTTAGTCGATTCTACTGCATCGTTTCAACTTAATCTAAGTCAAGATGATTTATACATTCCTCTTCCTTATACCATCGACACGACTATTTATGATTATAATGCCACTTATGGTTTCTTTATGATCAGAGATCGTTTTTGTCTAGAAGCATCCTCTATTCCCGACTATTGCAAACCCAATAGATGCGGTTATCAAACCCTTAGCTATTGTATTAGCAACTTTTCGATGGATCAAGCAGAAGCGGAGCTTCCCATTCAGTTTGAAAGCCTCGGAGATAGCCCGCATGAAATTACCGACTGGAAATGGGATTTTGGAGACGGTAACAGCTCTAAGCTACCCAATCCCGAACATCAATATCCCTTTGCTCAAGTTCCTACCAACTACGAAGTATGCCTTCAACTAACGAACGAAGCACGCTCATTTCATAGAACTTGTAAAACGATCACCATTGAAGGATTAGCTCTAATTAGTACAAACGTAGAAGCGCCTCCCCTATTTACCGATTTGGCAATCCATCTACAAGCCACACTCATTCAAAGTGAGCTACAATTTCAGCTACAAAGCCCACATAATAAGGCAGTTCAGTTTCAAATTTTTTCGATGAGTGGGCAACTTATTCGTAGTGAACAGCGCGCAAAAGAGGAGAGGTATCGCATTCCCGTTTCCCACCTTTCACCAGGCATTTACTTGTTGGAAGTAGAGCAAGATGGGCAGTTTGTACGAGAGAAGTTTGTAAAGTATTAGTTGTTGGGCGCGCCAATGATTGGATGACGGGATGATTGGATAGGCGTTACGCACATATTTTAATAAGTGGATTGTCTTAAAGTCTCCTCTTGGGAGGAGATTTAGAGGTGGGTTTTGTGTGATGTGCAAAGAAGGTACTTTAATCTTCCTCGCACATTGTACCTAATACTTCGCACATTTCTCGCGTTATACCTTTGCAAAAACGATGCATTTGATAATATCCCATATATAGTGTAACTGAAAAACATACAACCTCTACGAGGTTGGTGGGTGGTTTGTTCATCCTTTCAATCAAGGTGTCGCCTCTATGAGGCTAAAAAAATGTTGCGTTACGCCCATCCAATCATGCATTCATCCCATCATCGTTCTGCGTGAGGGATAGCAGTGGTAGCTTGGCGAAACAGCCGCTTTTGTGAGGCAATGCCTAGCAGGGCTGACAGCGGAAGACACTGCTAGGCATCTGCCGAACTAGCGGGTGTGAGACAACTACAAACGGATAGCCCGACCTGAAACAGGGATTGAGGGACTGAGGGCTTGAAGTAGAGACAAGGCAGGCCTTGCCTTGTCTGTACGAAAGCCCTTAGTTCCCGAAGACCTGTGGAAGGACACGCCCAGAAAATGAAAAAATGAGGGTTTAAAGAAGATTAGATTACCGAATTAGCATCACGGTTCCTTTCCGTTCAATGGTATATCCTGCTTCGGTAACCATTTTAAGATAATACCCATACACGCCTTGTTGCGCAACTTTATTTTTGAAGGTACCATCCCAACCTATATCTGGTGCATCGGATTGAAAGACGGTATCACCCCATCGATTCACAATAGTCATTGCGTATGATTGGTAATTATTGTTGAGGATTTTCGGTTTAAATACATTGTTTCCTGCGGCTGTTGGCGTGAAGGCATTCGGTAAAAAGACGCGGGCAACAGGTTGGATACAGGCTTGATTAGAATTACTCGTAAGTGTTTCTTGGGTACCATCGGGCAAACTGATGCTGTAATTGGCTTCGATATAATAGCAGTAACTATTGGCAGCACTTCCTGTTACATCATCTTGAAAAGTGGTACTATTAGGGTCTTCGATAGTAAGGATGGGAGAATAACTTAGTCCATTATCTTCGCTACGATAAATAATATAATTGATTACTGTTCCATAGCTAATTTCGAAAGGTGTCCAAGTTAAGCCATTGGTTTGATTGAACTGATCGCGAGCGCGTAACAACATGGTACGCACATAGGATGAGTTTCGTTTACGATCACATTCGTCGGCATGTTGAATGCGATAATAATAGCTAAACTTATTAGCTTCGACTCGTGTATCGAGGTGCGTCATAGTGGCTCCTCTAGGGTCATCGATGGTATTGATAAAGGCTAGGTTGGTACTATCTTGCGATCCTCGAATAAGATTGAGGTTAGTAACATTGTTACTTATATCCATATTCCAACTTATCTCAACTTCATTGTCGGCATTGACAGTTGCATTGGTCACATATAGATAATCGGGGCCATTGGTACTCACCAAACTCGCACAGACCGTATTGGATGTAGAGAAGGTGATATTATCTCGATGACGCGCAACAACTCTTATACAATCACTACTTAAATCATCAGGTAATACATAAGTAAAGCTTGTTTGTGTAGCAGGTATAGTGGCTACTGATTCGAGTGAAGCCCCTACTTCTCCTACTACAATTTCATATTCTAATAGTTCGCTATCCCAGCCCACATAAGGCGTCCAACTTAGGTTAAATTCACTTTCACAATCGCTATTTTGTACCGTTAAATGCATGGTTTCATGTGGAAATACATTGGTACGTCCTACTTCTGAACCTGCTAAAAAACATTCGTCGAAGGTGGCTAATTTATAGGCTTCGGGGCCTTCTCCAGGATTTGCTTTTTCATCGATATAAAATAGATTCGCATCGAATATGGTATCGTGTGGCAACATGGAAATTCCATCATCTGCCCGACGATAGACAATATATCCTGCGGCATCTGAGGATTCACTTTCTAGGAAGGTGATTTGGGTTTTGGTATCATCTAGCACGGTAACATTGGTGATAGTTGGTGGCTCTGGCAGTCCTGAACTTACGACACCAGATGGGGCAGATTCATTGCCACTACAAGTCATTGTTACAAAATAGAATAAAGGATTGGAAGCATCAGAGGTATTGTCGATATAAGTAGTTTGACCAGCATTGGTAATGGTGGTTAATACTTCATAAGGTCCATTGCCATTATCAGCTACATAGATCGTAAAGTTATCAAAGGCAGATCCACAAATGATAGAGCCATTGGTGCCTTCTGTATTGTCCCAACTAAGGGAAACAGTTCCATCGGCTTGGGTATTGGCACATTGAAGGTCAGGTACTGCTATTTGTGCGGTAGCTACGAAGGGCGCGCACAAACAAATACAGGTCAGTAGACGAATAAAATGATTCCAATTCATATTGGTATAAGGATTTCTATTTTCCCACGACAACTTTGAGCATCTTATCAGTATCAAAATAGCGAATGGCGATAGCTCTTAATTCTTCGGGGCTAACAGACTTTATCGTGTCTGCTAATTGATGAAAAAAGTTGGCATCCATATTATAGGCATAAGCTCCTTGCAAGGTAGATGCACAATTGAATGCTCCATCTAGATTGGTGAGCAAATTGCCTAAGAGGTAGTTTCGAACGATGGTTAATTCTTCTTGGCTTACCAAATCCTTCTTTAAACGATTGATTTCAAAAAATATTTCTTTGAGTACGTTTTCCCACTCATCTGCCTTTACATCTGTACCAATATAGAAATAGCCATATCGCAACATAGAGACAATCGTGGAATAGATGCCATAGGTGTATCCTTTGTCTTCTCGGATATTTTTGACTAACCTTGAGCCAAAATACCCTCCTAAAATAGCATTGAGTACGTAGAAGGCGGCAAAATCGGGATGCGTTTTGTTGAAGAGTGGCACTCCTATCCGAATAGATGCTTGTACAGAGTCGGGCTTAGAAATATAGTGTGTTTCTTTGGAAGTGGTAAAAGCAAGTGGGATAGTTGATCGTTCAGTTGTTCCCTCTTGGATCTGCCAATCATCGGCTCCTAGATGTTGATTGAATAAGTCAAGTGCATTATCTGGAATTTTACCTGCCAAGTAAATGGTACAGTTACCAGGATGGTAATGCTTTTTATAGAAAGTATGTAGTTTTTCGGGTGTAATTTGATCGTAGTGACTTTCTTGAACGACATAGCCATACGGGTGTTCTGCTCCAAAGAAAAGCTCTCCAAATTTTTCCTCGGCTAACACATTATTTTTTTCTCGACTCACTAATAATCGTTGCTTACTATTATTGAGTACTGTTGTTAGTTCTTTTTGAGGAAATGCTGCATTTTGTAAAATATCTTTTAAGATAGGGAGCATTTCTGGTAGGTAGTGACTTAGGCAGTAGAGTGTCACTTGGCTATAATAGCCTCTCGATTGGGTCTTGAGAGTAGAGCCATAAAACTCAATCTCATTAGCAATATCTTTACCAGTATAGTTGGCGGTTCCTTCGCGAAGGAGGCGATTGGTAAAGGTGGCAACTAGTGGTTCCTCTTGGTGCCACTTGCCTGCTTTAAACACTACATTGATATACATAACCGATTGTTCTGGTGCCTCAAAGGCTATCATCGGAATATCATTTTTCAGTGTATATCGTTTGGGTTCACCAATGTGAAGTTGGTTGATACTTTTTAATGGAGGAGCAATGCTTCTATCTACAGATGTATGTGTGTTGTTCATGTTATTTATTCTTCGCTACATAATGAAGTGAGGAGCAATTTTCTTTTCGGAAAACTTGCTTTGCTACTTGCTGTATCATTTTTGATGTAACATGTCGATACTTATCAATTTCGTTATTGATATGGTCGATATTTCCTAATAATTCAAAATAGGCGAGGTAAAAGGCTTTATTACCAATACTCACTTCTGAGAAAGCAAATGATGATTCTACTTTGTTAATAACCTTTTGTAATTCTCGTTGGCTGATCTCTTCGGTTGTAAATCGTTCTAGCTGTTCCCAGACGGCTGCTTCTGCTTGTTCGATGCTTACGCCAGGATTCAATTTACCATTAACAATGATAAGGCTTTCGTCACGCCCACCTGAATGGTGCGCCAACAAGGAATTGAACAGTTTTTGGTCGAGGATGAGTGATTGATAAAGTCGGGAGGAAGTTCCTCCTGATAAGACCTCCACTAATAAGTCGGTGGTGTGATAATCGGGATGAAGACGATCACAAATATGGAAGGCCATATACAAAGCATCAACAGGTACATTGGCTTCTATACGCTCCTGACGATATGCTTGTTGAGGGGGTTCTTTGGGGAGAGATCGTTTGCTTAATTTGGGGTTTGCTTTAATATTGCCAAACCATTTTTGAGCTAGTTCACGCACTTCTTCCGTTTTTACTCCACCAGCTACCACTAAAATGGCATTGTTGGGCGTATAGTAATAATCAAAAAAGGATTGAACATCTGTTAGTTTCGCTTCTTGAATATGGGAGAGATCTTTACCAATAACGGGCCATTTATAAGGATGTACCTTATAGGCCAATTTGCGCAATTCGTGCATGGCATTCCCGTAGGGTTGGTTGATATAGTTCTCCTTAAATTCTTCCGATACGACTTCTTTTTCTTTTTCAAGAAGCTCCGTACTAAAGTTTAAACTTAGCATTCGATCTGATTCCAACCAAAAAGCGGTTTCGAGATTATTGGCGGGAATCAGGTCGTAATAGTTGGTCATGTCGGTACTGGTGAAGGCATTCGATTCCCCTCCTGCCACATTTAATGCTTGATCAAAGCTTTTTACATTTTTGGACCCCTTAAACATCAAATGTTCAAAGAGATGAGCAAAACCTGTTTTGTTTTCATCTTCATCTCTAGAACCGACATCATATAAAAGGTTGACAATCGCTAATGCGGTGTTTTTATCTTCATGTACGATCACACGCAAACCGTTGTCGAGCTGAAATTTGTTATAACTGACCATTTAATAGATTCGTGATAAGTGTTGTATATTATAACTAATTACTACAAAAAGCCTGCAAAATTACACAATTTCGGTGAATATCTATATTTTCCGTTTCATCCGACTCATATTCGATTTGGCATTTTTGAGTAAGTCAACGATTTGTTGTTTTTCCCAATCAAAGATATACTTGTAATGTTTACTTAAACGATTGAATCGAGCATCTTCTACCCCCTTTTCTTTTTTCAATATTCTATTTTCCTCTTTCCCTAGTTTCTTCTCTTCTCGTAGATGTTCTATCCAGTCATTATTATAAGCAATAGATTGATAGTATCGACGATTTTTCTGTTTGTACATTTCCTCCAATAGTTGATTAGCTGCGGCATAGCTTGCCTTTTCACCTTGATCTACTACACTAAATTTCATGTTCTTTCTAATTAGCTTTTTGTTGGCTTTCAGCAAACCAATAATAGAGTCATTGATAACACTACGCGCTTTTAATTGCGCAGCAATATTTTTCTTTAATGTTTGATTTCGCTCCAATGCATTATTATATATTTGTCGAATACTATCTAGGTCTCCTTCATACTTTTGGATTTGAGAAAGTTTGCGATCATTCACATTTAATTGCATTAAGGTATCAATCATAAGAGGTGCAACTAAATACGTATTACGAGCCTCCTTCCAATTTTCCTTAATTGTTTCAAAGTCTTTATCTACTTGTGGTGCAAATGGTTCTAATTGTGGTTTAAGTGATTCAATAATTGCATTATTCTCTTTTAGAATAGCTGTATTTTCTGCGATAGCTTTTTCTTTTTTCTCATTCGACTTCTTAGTTCGTTCTACATCATTTAGATTATCGTTAAATGTTGCTCGATTTTTCTTTTCAAGTTCTGCAATTGTTTTTTGAGCAGTTTTATTTTCTATTTTAGCTTTTTTCTTCAATTGTCTAAATTCCTTTTTACGCTTTTTGTTTGCATCAAACTGCGCTCGATTTGGTTTTAGAATTGTTTGATTACGTAATTTTAATTTTGCTTTTTCATTCTTATAATTGCTTTTATTATCCTCTTTGTAAAGGTTCCCATTTTCAATAGCCATTTCATAATATTTTACTCCCTGTTTCATCGCATTTTTAAAGCTACCATCTTTGGTAGATAACAAGTTGGCATAAGCTCCATAATTATATGCTTGTACACGGTGATTCCGCTTATTGAATTTACGAGAATTATTGGCTGCTACCACTTGACGATATAACTCATCCCCTTCTATATACTTAACTATCTTTTTCTCAAAATTTATAGCTGTATCCTTTGCTGATTGACTAGTTTTATGGTGGGCAGTAATAGCTGCTCTTCCTGCTTCAAAATCATCTAGAGATAATGGTTGATGATTTAGTTGCCACATTGGGTCAAGAGGAATATGGGTATAGGCAAATTCTTTAGGAGAAACTAAAAAATAAGCACTGTTAAAATCCTTTTTAAATTGAATACTTTTACTGTAAAAAGAACCCGAAAGCTTTTCATTAACATTACTAAGCGGAGTTTCTTTACGGACTAGATAACCACTAGCCATCGTTAGATCAATCAAATACCAAGTACTATCAATCATCACAGCATTCCAAACATGGTTACTCTTATAAAGTGTATCTCCATCTTCGTATTCAATTGTTTTGGCATAGCCAGGCACTGATACAGCTGTAAAGCCTGCTTCCTTACACATTGCATTGAATAAAACGGCAAAGTCTTCATTGATACCTTTTTTGCTTTTCAATACATTGGCAGCAGTTCGCTTTTCGTATTCCCTTTTCAAGTATGTTTTTACATCATAAACAATATTGTAAGCTATCCAGACACTAATTGCTCGTATTTTATCAAAATCACTCTCCCAATTTTGAGTTAAGTATTGACTCAAAGTAGTCACACCTTTATCAATATCTGAAGGTGGTTTCTTTGTAACAAAAGCATCAACTGCAGCGTATTCAATATCATCTTCTGGAGGCTGTTGTGCAAAAAGAGCAAGGGTACTATAACTACATAGTAAAACTAGAAGGAATACTTTTTTCATAAATTAAGATTATAAGTTAGTTCAGGAGGATTGGATGAAAAAGGGGAAGTATGTTATAATTGTTATAACGCTCAATTAAAAGTAAGGTTTTTCAATAGTAAAAACTACTCTAAATGAGTCATCTTCTCGCGAATTTGACGAATTGTCTTTTCGCGTTCATACTGGTATATAGGAATCGTTTCTAAAAAGGCGGCATATTCTTCAATTGCTTCTGTATTACAACCCAACTCTTCATAGGCTTCGGCCTTTACCTTCAACAAATCATCTTGCTTTAACAAACGTAAAGATTGATTGCTATAGTACAGCGCATTTTCAGCCAGTCCTTTTTGTTGATATACATATGCTAAACCTGTATAAGGCTTAAACCATTTTTTCTCTAACTGATAAGCATGACGCATATAAGAGATAGCGAGGTCGTAATTATGTGTTTCAGCAAAAGTAGAACCAATATTATAAAATATTACCGCCAACATTTGATCTCTTCTCAAAGGACGAAATAACATAGCTTGTTCCATAGCTTGTTGATCAATAGAGAAACGCTGGAGATAGTAAGACAATGAACGTTCTCGACCTTCCGTTGTTTCCCAATAAATAGTATCCGTTACACCTTGCCAAAGGACTGCCATATGTGAAGGCATTAGGATAGGACGAATAGGAAGCTCTAAATACTCAGCTATATGCAGATATAACAAACTATTTATATCACAATCAAAAATACCAAAGCGAATGCACATGGCAAAAGAACCATGATATGTCGCCTGCCGAGTCCGACGCGCTCGTATCAGTTGGTCGAGCTGTTTGAGGATGCTTATTGCCTCCTTTTTAGTATACTGTTTTTGCCTGACAATCACCGAGTCTGCCTCCTCCAACAAATCAGCCAACCACTCATATTCAGCAGGGCGCACAATCAAACCCGATACCGATTCTACATCTAAAACGACATTACCAATTAAACAAGTAGAATCTACTAGCTCAAAAAAATGACGCTCTTTAAGTTCTGTTTTTTTCACCTCCTCATCAGGCAATTTGCTTGACTCTTGACAGGCTAATACGAATAGTAGACATACCAAACTATATAAGCATATTAGGTGCACATATTTAGATGGCATAAAAAGGGCTTTATAAACAACAAAAGGATTGAAAGAAAACGGATACTGTTTCCTTCAATCCTTCATTAATAGATACTATTTTCCATTTAATTAATTTGACTCCACTCGTTCATGTTGCCATTTATCGATCAAATTACCATTTCGGTAAGTAAATTTCTTCGTCAAGGTACCGTCTGTATCCCATACCAACACATAACCATTTAGCACATTGTTTTCAAAATCTCGACCTGTCCACTGCATCCCATCCTCATACCAAGAATTCCACTTACCATGCTTATTGCCATCTATATAATTTTGCTCATATTTTAGCTGCCCATTCTTATACCATTCATAATAAGGACCATCATCAATACCGTTATAACGCGTACCTGTTTTTTGCAATTTACCATTCGTATAATACACCGAGTAACGACCATCCTTTTTACCATCTTTATACTGTGTCTCCGTAAACTTCTTTCCACCACTATATGAAATAGCCATTCCTGTAAACGGTTTTTTACCCGCTTCATAAGCCATCGTTTGTCCAGAAGCCTCCTCTTTTTCAAAACTCAACTCCTTAATATCTACTTCTCGGACACCACTTGCCTCAATTTTTGGCGTTGGTGCAGGCTGAGGATCAAACTCATTATTGGCATTCGCAGCGGGCTTTGGAGCTGCTTTAGCAGGCTCAGCAGAAGTAGCTGTAGTAGTCTTTTCTTCATTTTTATTCGCTTTTTGAGCAGGAGCATTACAACTAGAACATATCATAATAGCAAGTAAACTCCACACAATAAAATAGCCTTTCATAATCAATATAAGTTAAAAAATAATTAGGGAAATAATTTTATGCAAAGGTAAGCATTTTGTACGAAGAAAAGAGATGTCAGGTTTCAGGAGTCAGGAGTCAGATTTTTGAATTAGCGTCCTAATAACCCAGTCCCACAATCCCGCAACCCCACAATTAATTCTTCCCAAACAACTCCCCTATCTCCGTCATTCGACGTTTATTCAATCCCATATCCGAATGCCCCACTCTAGAAGCCGAACGAAAGTGAATTTTTTTATGCTCATCATCCACATAAAGTTCTACATCATCCACAAAACGCATCAACTTGGTCGTAAACTCCACATGTATATAATCATCCGTTTCCTTGATGATTTCAGTACGATCTAGACCCGCAATAATTTTTTTAAGCTTTGCCATGGCATCGGCAGAAGTGCCTGTATAAGAGAGGGAAGGCATTTTGTGTTTCTCACTTTGAGTCTGCGTAGAAACACAATTTGGACTGCTTGGACAATCAATTAATTGACCATTCGTAATACCTAAATTATCGGGTCGAGTACCCGAACAAGCAGTCAATAAACAAAAAAGGCTAAATAAAAGTAGAACTTGGAACAAACGCATAAGTCGTATCTTGATGATTAAATGTATATACTACCATCAAGATACGACAATTGTTTAAATTTATGTATTGATTTTAGAGAGATTACCAACTACCACCAGCTCCTCCTCCTCCAAAGTCACCACCACCAAAACCGCCAAAGCCGCCAAAATCACCCGATCCAGAAGAAAAGCTCCCCCAATCGTTACCTCCACCAATAATAATCGTTCCGCCAAATGGATCTACTCCTCGATCATCATAAGTATAACCTCGCCCTTGACGACGACGCAATTGGCGATCACCATAACGACCTCGTTCTGTCAAAGCAGGTAGCACAAATAAGAATAATACCACCAATGCTATAAATAAAAGAATCGGAAAAATATCGCTCATCGGCTGCTCTACGAGTTGGTCAGTCGTAAACTCCCCCGCCATCAGCTCCATCATCTTTGTCGAAGCATCATTAATACCTCCATAAAAATCACCTTCCTTAAAACGCGGAATCATCACAAAATCCACAATACGACCTGCATCAAGGTCAGTAACACTTCCTTCCACCCCTTTACCCGTAGCAATAAATGCCTTACGTTCATTCGGAGCCACCAAAATAATCACCCCATTATCCACATCATCACGCCCTACCCCCCAAGTACTCGCTACCTTATGTGCATAACCAAAAGCATCACTACCATTCAAACTCTTCACTGTTACCACCACAATCGCTGTCGAAGTTGTATCTTCATAAGTACTTAGTTTGCGTTCCAAAGCACTTTCTTGACCCGCAGAAATAATTCCTGCAAAATCATTTACAGCACGAGGTGGATTCGGTCGTTCTACAATTTTTTGGGCAAAGCCCGTCTGCATCCCAAGCAAACACAGGAGCAGTGAAATAAAAAAATACCTACTAATTGATGTCATCTATTAATTGTGTTTAAAATAATCGTACTGTATCTAAACAGTCTACGAATTCACTTCGTTCCCAAATGAAATATCATCGGGCAATTCATTCACATCATCCGCCTGATACGGAAAAAATTCTTGCAATTGGCGTCCTGCCATCCGAATCCCCTCAATCAATCCCTCTGTAAACTTCCCTTGTTGAAACTGCCCCAATATAAATTCATTTATATCCGTCCAACAGCAATCTTCCACTTTCATATTAATGCCTACATCTCCCAAAATCGCAAACTTATGATCCTTCACAGCTATATAAAATAAGACACCATTTCGCAATTCGGTCTGTTGCATTTCCAATAAGTCAAAAATACCCGATGCACGATCCAGCACATTGATTTTACAATAATTCTCAATATGCACTCGAATCTCCCCCGAAGTCATCATCTCCGCATCCTGTATGGCACAGACAATTTCTGCCTTTTGTTCTTCCGTAAAAAAAGTTGTTGCATCCATTTATAAGGATTCTATTGTTAATTTTTTTGTTGGGCGTGCCCCCTTTTTTGCTAATCGAAACCTGTCAGGTTTTAAGCATTACGTTATTCGAAAGATATGCTATTCACTACAAACCTAACAGGTTGATTAGCAAAAAAAGGGTCGGGCTATCCGCTTGTAGTTGGCTCATAGAAACGTGTTCAGCTAATGCCCTAGCAGTGTCTTCCTTCGTCAGCCCTGCTAGTTCAAGCTTCACTACTTTTCTATTTCTCCAAGCTACCGCTACTATCCCTCACGCACTACTCTCCAAAATTCACACTCGGCGCATTCTCTGCTCCTTGTGCTGCTTCAAAATAAGGCTTACGTCCAAAACCAAACA
>JAHDHP010000092.1 GCA_020631245.1 Bacteroidota bacterium
ACAATTCAATTACCCAAGCACTCAACAACTATTTCAGGTCGGGCTATCCGCTTGTAGTTGCCTCATACCCGCTAGTTCAGCAGATGCCTAGCAGTGTCTTCCGCTGTCAGCCCTGCTAGTCATTGCTTCACAAAAGCGGCTATTTCGTCAAGCTACCGCTACTATCCCTCACGCGGACAGTTGTTGTGTGATTGCGTTGTTGAGTTAGCATTACGCACCCATTTCTTAGTTGCCGCCAGTGTCATCGCTGGTGGTTACGACAACAAGTCTCAGCCTCTGGCTGAGTAACAATAAATTATTAGCCTCTCATTCAAAAACAATGATTGTATAGACCTTACACACCCAATCTTATTAAGATGACTGTCTTCAAGTCTCCTCCTCGGAGGAGATTTAGAGGTGGGTTTTGTGCGAAGTACGACAAGGTAGGGTACAGACCTATCTGTCTGCCCTCTTTGAAAAGGTGCGATGACCAACAAACAAAAAAGTCCTGAAAGGACGACAGCAGCAATATATATACATTTTAAACAAACACGACAAAAAGTTACACATATATTTTTTCTTACCAAATAATATTCATACATTTGTATACTGATTATATTTTTATATACTTCCCACAGCAAATCTTTTAAACACAAATACATTTAATGATAGAGATACTGCTATAATAACTCCCTGTTTAGCAAAACGTACTTTATTGAAGAAAACTCCCAATCATGAACTTTGTTTATTGCTTGGATAGTTATACCACCTCGTTTTCAACAAATTACAATTAAAAAAAATAGAAACAAAAGCATTATCCTAACACATACCAATTTAGCACAATATCTTCCCATTCCAAATACATTAACATACTCTCTATTTATAGAGAAGTGATATAGGTATAAAGATCGCTGAATAACAATTTACTTAACCCTTTAATTAATCTAATTATGATTAGTAAATGTCTAGTCAGAAGTAGACCTATGTTTGATAAAGTGATAGACAAAGGGAAAAAGGAAAATAAGTTACAAACGAATTTTACTAGTCCTTTAACTATTTATCCGAATCCTGCTACAGGTAAACAGATCACGATTCAACTCCCTGTTAATGAAGAAGCACTACAAGGATAACTCGTGATTTATAATATAGAAGGACGTAAAATCAAAGAGATTATATTATCAGAAGGACAGTTAGGCTATTCCTTATCCATAGAAGACTGGAAAGAGGGGCTTTACTTATGCCAATGGCTAAGTAAAAAAGGAGAAATAATAGCGAAAAATAAATTTATTATTGGTAGATAATCATTAATCCTATTTATTGAATGTCAAGTAACTTATAGAGTTACTTGGCATTCTTTATCACCATAAAGACAGCAATATGAAACATATAATTATTATATGCTTACTTAGCTCCCTTTTACCCATTAGCCTTTTAGCCCAAGCTTACAATAGCCTTAGTTATGATATAGAAGGGTTTAGTGATCTAGGAAAAGTAATTATAGATTTAGATGGAGAGCATTTATTACTAGGAATTGGGAGCTTATGCGAAGGGGATAAAAGTTGTTTTACTTTAATTAAAACTAATTGGGAAGGAAGTATTATCTGGCAAAAACGCTATCATACCTATCCCTTTAGCATTAAAAGTAGTAGAATTGTACAAAATCAAGACAAAACCTTTACAACAGTTGGTTTTAGAGTTGTAGAAGATGAGCATGGGCAACATCATGATATGTTTATGATGAAGTTTAGTGAAACAGGGGATAGCTTATGGACAAAAACCTATAATGGTGCAAAAGAAGATTTTGGAGATGATTGTATCCCCACCAAAGATGGAGGCCATATTGTTTCCTGTGTAAAGAACAGCCATAATAAAACTTCTACCAAAAGAGATATTTGTTTACTCAAAACAGATAGCTTAGGCACTATAATATGGGAACAGATTTATGAAACTCCTGATTATTCTGAAACTACCCGAAACCTAGAAGCGGATATAGATGGTGGATTTATATTAGGCGGGTATCGTTCTTTGGGAAATAGGGAATATCAAAGTCTAGTCATTAAAACCGATAGTGTAGGGAATCAGCTTTGGGAGCGTTCTTATGGATTAGTCAATGAACAAAGAGTTGCTCATATTATTCCCCGCCAAACAGGAGGATATTGGATGACAGCCCCTCTTAAAGTAGATAGCTTATTTGAGGGGCAAACTTATCCCTATCAACAAATTGTGGCTCAACTAGATCAAGATGGTTTTATTACAGATGCGTTATTTTTTCCTGCTAATTATGAGCAAGAACATCGTTTTATGTTAGAGCTACAAAATGGAGATGTTTTAATTATTGGGGTAGAAAGAGATAACCCTGCCTTTGAACATGGTTCATCCACTAAGGGATGGGCAGCACGCGTTAGCCCCGATTTGGAGCTTATTTGGGAAAAGAGTTATGCTTATGAAGCAGGAGTCGGGTTGTGCTACTTTGTAGATGCTATTGAAACAGCAGCAGGGGATTTGCTTATTACAGGACAAAATACCGACACTACTTATACAGAACTTGTTATAGATTCTTTTACCTATGTTTTTACAGATTATGATCCCAATGCATGGCTATTGAAGCTTGATCGTGATGGCTGTTTTAAGGAGGCTTGTGACGATAAGATATTTGTGGGAATAGAGGATGGTATAAATATCCCCTCTAATCCCCATCCTTTTGTATTGAATGGCTCTTTGGTTCCCAACCCGTTTTCACAACAAGTACATATTCAACTCAATAATCTAAATGCCTCTAGTTCCTACCAACTCATTATTACAGATATAGTAGGACGTATCATTGATCGCCAATCGCTTCTACAAGGACAATCTGAGCTACAAATTGAGATGGAAAAACAGGCAGCAGGTATCTATTTATTTAGCCTTTGGGAAAAGGGAACAGGTAGCTTGATAGGTTCCATAAGAGGTGTAAAAGGAAATGAATAAACATCATATTATTAACTACACAACCCATCTTTTTTAATTTCGAAACCCATACATAAATGAAATTAGTTATACATTCATTGCTAATTGGTATTTTTCTACTACTTAGTACAAACAATATTGGATATGCCCAACAACAAGAGTGGTTACCTGATGGAACAACTTGGCACTATAATACCACTGGCTGGGCTGTAGAATATGGGACTCAACAAAAATATACCATTGAAGGAGATTCATTAATTCATGGCAAAACGTGCAAAAAACTCATCACTCCATTTATGACGTGTAACGAACGTCCTAGAATTAATTATTTGTATAAAGAAAATGATCAATTATATTTTTACGAAGCTGATATTGATTCCTTTAAGTTATTATTTGATTTTACATTAAATGTTGGAGACACCTTTACACTTCCATCTTGGGGAACAATGACTGATTCTTGGCAGCATGAGTCACTATTAATAACGATAGATTCCATCTCTTCATTTATTATGGGATCAGACACCTTAAAAGCCTTTCATTACTTTCCCGAACCTACTTTTGAATCACGTATTATAGAAGATATTGGTAGTGACCAGGCTTTTTTTCATATTGGAAGTACTGGTGCTTGCGGCGATGAGAGTGAACATGGCTTGAATTGTTTTACACATCCAACATATGGTTTATTTGAATTTAGAAGCAATAGCCCTTGTAGTGTTGGTATTGAAACTGATCAACCCAAGATGAATGTACAAATATATCCTAACCCCACCTCTCACCATATTCAAATAGATGTCCCACCAACAAGTAATATAACACGTACAGTGATTTATGATAATAAAGGAAGCATTTGGTTTGAAAAAAGAGGCTTCCCAGATACTTCTATTACTACAGATCAACTGCCTGTAGGTTTATATTTTGTGAAGCTTACTCAACTTGATGGGACGTATTTTGTGGAGAAGTTTATAAAGGAGTAATATTTAGTGACGATAGAATGATCAACGATTGAATGTGTGACGTTTAGGGACTGTTTTTAGTTTATATCTACTAAATTACTATTTTATTTAAAATAATAGGGAATGATTGAATATGCGATGAGTAGTTTGATGTTAGTGATTATTTTGTTGTATATGCAAATGTTATGATAATTATTGTTGTGTGATATGAAGTTTTATCAACTTAAAACCTGTCATATCTAAAGATACACTTCTCTTTTCGCTCGCTCCCTACTCAAGATATGACAGGTTGTGAGATACTCATTTCTTCATTCAATGCTTGGGGCAAGCACAAGGCATTGCCCCGACAAAATAAAATGGGGTGCGTAAGGTCTATTCACTCATTCACTCATTGCTTTTGCGTGAAGGATAGTAACGGTAGCTTGCCGAAGTAGACAGCTTGTGAGGCTTTTGCTGGCAGGGCTGACGGAGGAAGACACTGCCAGCAAATATATCAGAACAGCTTGTATACGAGGCGACTACAAGTGGATAGCCTGACCTGAAGCAGGGATTGAGGGAATGTGGGATTGGGGGATTGTGTTGGCGTTACGCATTAATTTTATCAATCCCATCATTCCCGAAACCTTGCGAAAGGGCACGCCCAAAAAAGGGGGAATTGGAAGATTGACCACCAGCGAGGACGCTGGCGGGAACGGAGACAAGGCATGCCTTGCCTGTACATTTTTTTGAAAAAAATTGGATTATTCAGAATAAATGACGAATATAGCTTGTCCAATAAAATGCTAAAAAACTCCTTCTTAAACATAAAACAAAAAAGCATGAAGTATTTCCTTTTTACTACTCTTTTACTCTTTGGAATAACGGCTCTTATTTCTTCTTGTGATGACACAGAAGACCCTTGTACAACAACTACTTGGTATGAAGATGCCGATGATGATGGACTTGGAAACGCTGCTGTATCGCAGGAGGCTTGTGAACAACCTACTGGTTATGTGGCGAATGCGGACGATGATGATGATACGGGTGGTGGTAGTGGTACAACTTTACACCCTGCCTTTGCGGAATTTGATGCGGATAATTATAGTATTTTTTTGGATGGTGATGAGGTGGTGATTGAGTCGAATGGTTTGCCTAATCATACGTCTCCTTATTGGTCGAATACAACTGCTCGTTCGGCTGTTGATCCGCGAGGAAATACATTAACGACTCCTGCGGCTGCTAGTAATCATCCTTTGTTTGTGGAACCAAGTGTTACGACCTATGAGGATATGGCTCCTGGCAATATTGATGATTTTAATGGTTCGTATACCTTACGTGTGCCTGTGAGTCCTGCATTGGCTACTAGTACTTCTTCTACTGGTTTGGGACCTATCGGTATGGCGGTGAGTGGTTCGATGATTTATAATGATGAGGAGGGACCGAATGTACCATTGGATAATGCTGTTGGTTCTTTGGATTATACGGCGGCGCATACAGGTCCTCAAAGTTACCATTACCACCTAGAGCCTAAAGCTTGGTCGGATGATGATGATGCCTTGATTGGTATTATTTCAGATGGCTTTTTCTTGTATGGTAGAAAGTGTGCTGGTGCTTATCCTAGTGATTTGGATGCCTCGGGTGGACATACTTCGGCTACGCCACATAATGCGGCTGGGGAGTATCACTATCATATCCAAAATGAGACTTACCTTAATGAGTATTATATTCTTTTCCCTGGTGATTATCAAGGTACGCCGAATGCGATTCAATAGTTTTTTTCTTCTTTGTTTGTTGATATTGTGTGGGGGAGCGTGTAATGACTCCCCTACTCCGAAGCCTAAAAAAGCTGTGATTTCTATTCCAGTTGTATCAACAAATCTTCCTTCTATTTCTATACATGCTAACTCACTACAGTTAAAAGCAAATGAGGGGCTTGTCTATTATCAAGATACCCCTTTTACGGGTGCTGCTGTGTCTTATTATGAGAATGGGCAAGAGGCAAGTCGTATTGATTATGTGCAGGGGAAAAAACAGGGCTTTTACAAAAAGTGGTTTGATACTGGTTTGCTGAGTTTTGAAAGTCGGTATGTGGAGGGAAAACAGGATGGCTTGACTTCTACTTGGTGGGCTAATGGCAATTTGCGGTCTGAATCGAATTATGTGGCAGGCGTGCCTGATGGAGTGCAAAAACAGTGGTATAAGAGTGGGGCGAAGTTGAAAGTTATTCATTTATCGCAAGGTAAGGAGGAGGGTTTGCAGCAGTCGTGGCGGGAGAATGGGAAATTGTACAATAATTATGAGGCGCGGAATGGGCGTATTTTTGGCTTAAAAAGAGCAAATCTTTGTTATGAATTGGATAATGAACGGATTAAATAGATCTCTGTATAAAAAAATCAAAACTTGGCAAAGTTCAAAGGGGTCAGGAATCAGGGGGCAGGGGTCAGTTTTTTTACTTTGTATACTTTTGGCTGCTTGTGGTAGTACTGACCAAACTAGCAGAGTGGATACCCTACCTTATTATGGAGATGCGACTTTTACGCCTCATTGGTTGGCTGCTGATAGTAGTGCTTTAGCTAATTTTCATCGCATTTCGGATTTTGAATTGACGAATCAAGAGGGGGAAACGATTACGGCGCAAACCTTTGCAGATAAAATTTATGTTACTGATTTTTTCTTTACCACTTGTCCTGGTATTTGCCCTCAAATGACAGCGAATATGGGCATTTTGCAAGATGAATTTTTAGAGGATGAGGAGGTGTTATTACTTTCTCATTCGGTGACTCCTGAGCGAGATTCGGTGTCGGTTCTAAAGGATTATGCGGAGAACAAGGGGGTGGATTCTAAGAGCTGGCATTTGGTGACGGGGGAACAACAGGTCATTTATGAACTAGGGAGAAAGGATTATTTTGTGGAGGAGGATTTGGGAGTTGATAAGGAGGCGGATGATTTTTTACATACGGAAAATTTTGTTTTGATTGATAAGAATAGGCATATTCGAGGTATTTATAATGGCTTGAATAAGGCGGCGATTCAGCAATTGATTGCTGATATTTATACGTTGAAGCGGGAGTGAGAACACGGAGGGCACAGAGAAGGTTAACACAGAGGGCGCAGAGAGATTCCCTGTTTAGAATGAACTACACACTATTTTGATGCTATCAACGTATCATCAAACAATTTTCGAATAATACCATCGGCAAGCCCTAATTTGGGCACAACGACTTGTCGAATGCTTGTATGTTCCATAGTGAATAAGAAGATGTCGAGAGCGGGAACAATCACCTCTGCACGGTCGCGATTGAGGTCTTGTAGTTTTATTCTATCTTCAATGCTGAGAGTAGCGAGGAGGTTACGTTCTTGTTTTAAGTAGTCGTATACCAATGGTTGTCCTTTGTGATTATAAGAGCGTTTGAATACGCGGTTGATATTCCCTCCAGAACCAATGATACTTAGTGGAGTGAGTGGAGCGACATGGGTTTGCAACCATTCTTTTAATTCGTCCCATTTTTGTGGCTTTACTTGTTCTTTGAGTAAACGAATCGTCCCAATTTTGAAGGAGCGACGTTCTACAATACCAATTTTGCCAATGATCGACATTTCGGTACTACCTCCCCCTACATCGACGTAGAGATGATAAAAACGGTCATCAATCATGCGGGAAGCGGCGACATTATTGGCAAGGATCAATTCGGCTTCTTCTTTTCCATCAATGATGCGAATATCTACATCCGTTTTCTTTTTGACAGTGGCAATCACATCCTCTGAATTACTAGCTTCTCGCAGTGCAGAAGTAGCACAAGCCCGATAATCCTCTACCTCGTAGACTTTCATGATCAGCCGAAAAGCTTGCAGTGTATCACAAAGCTTTTTTTTAAGGCTTGGGGAAATTTTCCCTTTCGTAAAAGCATCCATTCCCAAGCGCACTGGAATACGGTAAAGCTTGATTTTCTTGAGCCATTTTTCGTTGGTAGCTTTATTGTAAGTTATATCTGCTACTAATAATCGAACGGCATTGGAGCCGATATCTATCCCTCCTAATCTCATATGGTATCGGTGTATTCTTTCTTTTTGAAATAATTGTAAATAGCGTCTTGTGCGCGCAAGGGTGCGCGGTCATCATTTTTATAGACATTCCCATTGGGATGATTGAGCCAACGGGCTTTCATATTGTCTTTGAGTTGCATGAGCAGAATCATCTTGAGATCATGCAAGATTTTTCGATCGTAAATGGGGCAGGCTACCTCGATACGTCGGTGTAGGTTGCGGTCCAATAGATCGGCGGAGGCAATATAGCATTTATCTTTTCCTCCATTAGCAAAATAATAGATACGTGAATGTTCCAAAAATTTATCGACAATAGAAATTGCCTGAATGTTTTCACTCACTCCTTTTAAGCCTGGCACTAAGCAACAAATTCCTCGAATGATTAACCAAATTTGTACGCCTGCTTGTGAAGCTTCGTAAAATTTATTGATCATTTGCTCTTCATTGAGGCTATTCATTTTGGCAATGATGAAGGCTTTTTTTCCTGCCTTAGCATTGTCGATTTCCTTATCTATTTGCTTTATCAAACCTGACTGCATTGTATGTGGCGATACTAGTAGATGTTTATAGGTTTTGAGCATACTGGTTTCGATTTGCTCAAACACTTTGGAAATATCTTTGGTAATGCCTTTGTGGGAAGTGAGGAGGTGATCGTCACAATATAATTTAGCAGTAGATTCATTGAAATTACCCGTCCCTACACTTGCATAACGCACGATATTAGTTCCTTCTTTTCGCTCTACCAATAATAATTTGCTATGTATTTTTATTCCAGGTTGTCCGTGTATGACTCGCACCCCTGCATCTTGTAGCACTCCTGCCCATTTGATATTCGCTGCTTCATCAAATCGTGCTTGTAATTCGATCACTACAATTACTTCTTTCCCATTTTTTCGCGCATTGACTAAGGCATTAATAATATTGGAATGCTTGGCCAATCGGTACAGTGTTGCTTTGATTGTTTTTACCTGTGGATCAATCGCTGCTTCTCGTAAAAAGTCGATAATTGGATTGAAAGAATGATAGGGCAAGTGTAGCATCACATCCTGCTGTTTCAACAAAGCGAAAAGGCTTTTAACAGGATCAATGATATAATGCTTTACAGGCTTATGTTTTTCGGGGAAGAGTGATTCGGGGCCCAATAAAGGGAAATTCATAAAATCTTTGAAATTGTGGTATCGCCCTCCTGCAATGATATTATCTTCTTGTGATAATTCAAGTTTTTGGATAATAAAATTGAGTAAGCCAACATCTATTTGTTGGTCGTAAATAAAACGAACAGGATTTCCTAAACGGCGTCTTTTTACTGCAATTTCAACGAGTTCTAAAAAGCTTTTAGAAACATCGTTGTCAAAATCCATTTCCGCATCTTTGGTAACTTTTATTGTATAGGCAGTACACTGATCGTATCCACGTACAAAGAAGAGGTCATTGAGACAATAACGAATCACATTGTCTAATAAAATAACATAAGTTCGATTTTCGGAACGTTCAAAAACAAAAAAGCGGGAGAGTCGATCACTAGGCATTTCTAAGACTGCATATTTTCGATCACTCGGATTGCCTTTTTTGCTCAATACAACCCCTAAATAGATATAACCATCTCGCAATCGAGGAAACTCATCCATTTCACTAATCATCAAAGGAACAATATACGGACGTACTTTGTCATGAAAATATTCTCGCACTTTTTGTCCTTGTTTTTTGGTCAGTTCTAATTCATTGACCAAATATATATTGTGGTTTCCTAATTCCTTTTGTATCTCTCGAAAAATATTCTCAAATCGCTTTTGTTGGCGAACAACAGTTTGATGTATTTGCTTTAGTATTTTTCGGGGATTGAAACCTAGTGATATTTTGGCTTTTTTGTAAACATCTACGACACGACGTAAAGAAGCAACACGCACGCGAAAAAACTCATCTCGGTTACTAGAAAAAATGGCTAAAAAGCGAATACGCATTAATAAAGGGACGCGCGTATCTGCCGCCTCTTGTAGTACGCGTTCATTGAAGGAGAGCCAACTTAATTCTCGATCTATATATTTATTTCTTTTTTTCTTTGCCACAGATTACAAGGATTGAGGGATTGAGGGATTAAAATAATCTACAATAATTTAGGAAACATGTGAAATGCCAATTCCGATTTAGCATTCAGAAAGTCTTCCCACTTATTGGTATCAAATTTAATGCAAACTACTCCACAAGTTGGGACATTATCAAAATAATGTGTTGGACTAAAACGGTTGGCAAGCGCAGTAAAGGTTTCGTTATGTCCAAAAATCATCACTTCCTCTATATCTTCTCCTAACTTTGCCAAGGTATATAAAATATTGCTACCTGCTTCATCAAAGGTATAAAAAAGCGGATTAACTTCTATATCAGTTAAAGGATAGCCCATTTCATGACAAACAATACGTGCAGTACTCAATGCTCGATTTGCAGGGCTACTAATCACCTGATTCGGCATGATACTTTTAGATTTTAGAAATTGTCCGATACGAGGTGCATCTCGTTTTCCTCTTTTATTAAGGGGGCGTTCTTGGTCGGTTAGGCTAAGATCTTCCCAACTTGATTTGGCATGTCGGATCAGGTATAATGTTTTCATAGTTGCGGATTCGAAAATAATTTACAATATTGGTGTTTTTGAAACGAATATGCAATATACGATCATAATTTATCACCAACAAAATAGTGAATCATGAGCAAAAAATACGATTTGTTATCTATTCCTACGACTCCTCCAGAGGGATTTAAGAAGAAAGAAACAAGAGCAAAGACCAAAGAGTTGACCAAAGAGCTTGATGCTTTACAAAACCTAATGTATGCCGAAGGGAAACATAGCTTGTTAATTGTTTTACAAGGTATGGATGCTAGTGGTAAAGGTGGTGCGACTAAAAAAGTATTTCGATATGTCAATCCACTAGGTGTACATGTCCACTCCTTCAAGAAACCGACCAAAAAAGAAATGGGACATGAGTTTCTATGGCGCGTACACCAACATGCTCCTCAAAAGGGAATGATTCAGATATTTGATCGCTCTCATTATGAAGATGTCCTCATTACCCGCGTCGAAGGTTGGGTAGATGATGCCACTGCTGCCGAAAAGTTTGAGCATATCAATGCCTTTGAAAAATTGCTAAAACACAATGGTACGACCATCCTCAAATTTTATCTTCATGTATCAGAAGCCGAACAACGCAGACGTTTTTACGAACGCGTAATGCTTCCTGAAAAAAGATGGAAATACGGGCCCGAAGATTTAGACAAAGCGAAACAATGGCCCCAATATAGACGCATGTATGAAGAGGCTTTTGAACACTGTAGTGTAGAAGCTCCTTGGATTATCGTTCCAACAGACAGTAATTGGTATAAGGAATATGTCATTTCTAAAACCGTTGTAGATACCCTTCGAGGTTTTAATATGCAGTATCCCAACGGAGAAATAGACATTAATTCGCCTGATGTTCAAGCATTAATAAAGACAGTAGAAAGTGAAAAGGAACAAGCATAAGCTTGACTATTTTGTCATTTTCTAGTCAACAAAAAAACAAACGCCTTTTTTCGCGCTTTTCAGTACGATAATTGATCTACTACTTAGTGGTTAGATATGATTAGTGCAAGAGATAAGGAGTGCCGGCATTTCTAAATCTTGATTTTTAAATGTACGTCATTCCTTTCTATTTTTCTTCTCATCTAACAATCTATGTACAAATGTAAAAGTGCCCGAATAGAATTAAAGGCTTTATGGAGTAAAATTAGGTAGCTGTAATCAAATAGCTGTTTTATGACAAATAGTTATTTTTTTGTCAGCTACTTTTCTTTTTTTACATAACACTTGTTTACCCACATGATTATTAGTAACTTATACTAATTAAATAATCACCCATCTTCTTTTACATTATTACCTGTACTTGGTTTTCGAATGGTCCCTATTTCCTTACTCGTTGAAAAGATGCCCTATGACTGCCATTGTTCAAAAAACGCGCCTCGCCTATTCAGCTCATAAGCAACTACAAGAAGCACCCATTGTTTCTTTAAAACAAGTGACGGTTAAGCAAAAAAAACAAATCATTCTAGATTCTATCACCTTTGATTTACACAAAGGAGAGTTTATGTATTTGGTCGGTCGTACTGGTACGGGTAAAACCAGTTTACTACGTACTATGTACAAAGATTTGCCATTAGGTGGCGGACAATTAACAGTAGCAGGGGAAGTAATTGGCGATTTAAAAACAGATGAGATTCCAAGACTTCGTCGTAAGTTAGGTATTATTTTTCAAGACTTTCATTTATTACAAGATAGAAGCGTAGATGAAAACCTTCGTTTCGTATTACTCGCAACAGACTGGACGAGTACACAAGCTATGAACAAGCGGATTGAATTAGTACTTAAAAGTGTAGGCTTATTACACAAAAGACATGTCTTACCTTGCCATTTATCAGGTGGAGAACAACAACGAGTAGTCATTGCTCGTGCCCTACTCAATGACCCTGTCCTTATTTTAGCAGATGAACCAACAGGTAACTTAGACCCAGAAACCTCCGAAGAAATATTTAGCTTACTCAAAACCATTGCTGCCGAAACAGATACGGCTGTTATTGTAGGTACACACGATTTTTATACGATTTCTCGCTTTCCCGCTCGAACCGCTGTTTGCAAAGAAGGAACCATCAAAGTAGGTCCTAGACAAGAAAAATACACTTATTAATTATTCATTTACTTTTGAAACTGAGCAGCTACCACTACATCTTTCGATCCTTTAGAGGCTGTCTTGATTTTAGAATTGGAGCTGAAAAGTCCATATTTTGTTCCCTAATGTAGCATTTTTTGAGGTGCATAGTAGGACTACGTACCGAAAAAAAAGCATAATTAGGGTGAAAAATATGCCTTTTCTAAGCCTGATTATAAAATCAAGACAGCCTCTTAATACGTGTAAAATCCTTCACCAGATTTGCGCCCCAATTTGCCCGCGCTGACCATATTCACCAATAAAGGACTTGGAGCATATTTCGGATTTCCAAAACCGTGATACAATACCTCCATAATCGACTGGCAAACATCCAATCCAATAAAGTCGGCCAGTTGTAAAGGCCCCATTGGATGCGCCATTCCCAACTTCATCACCGTATCTATTTCTTCCACACCTGCCACTCCTTCATGCAAGGTACAAATAGCCTCGTTAATCATCGGCATTAATACCCGATTCGACACAAAACCAGGATAATCATTCACCTCCACTGGCACTTTGCCCAACTGTTTACTCAATTCAATAATTTGCTGTGTTACTTCATCCGATGTAGCATATCCACGCACTACCTCTACCAACTTCATGATAGGCACTGGATTAAAGAAATGCATTCCAATCACTTTATCAGGTCGATTAGTAGCGGCTGCAATTTTGGTAATCGAAATAGAGGAAGTATTCGACGCTAAGATCGTTTCTTCTTTACACAATTCATCCAAGGTACCAAAAATAGACTCCTTCACTTTCAAGTCCTCAAATACCGCTTCCACCACCAAATCAGATGTAGCCGCTGTCGATTGCTTCAAATCTGTATGTGTGGTAATATTTTCCAAAGCCAAGACCTTATCCGCTTCTGTTATCCGCTCTTTTTTTATAAGTCGATTTAAATTTTTCTCAATAGTTGCTAATGCACGATCCAATGCCTCCTGATTTCGATCTACCAATCCCACTTCAAATCCACTACTCGCAAATACTTGTGCAATACCGTTTCCCATTGTACCTGCACCGATTACTGTCACTTGTTTCATATCTATTTTTAGTTGTATGTTTTAATTTTGCTGCAAAGATAAGTTTTTTTCTGGGCGTGCCCCCATTTTTGCCAATCAAGCTGTTAGGTTTTACCAAGCTGACAGGTTTCGATTGGCAAAAATGGGGTCGGGCTATCCGTTTGTAGTTGCCTCACAAGCACTTGTTCAGCATAGTCCTAGCAGTGTCTTCCGCTGTCAGCCCTGCTAGTCCTTGCTTCACAAAAGCACTTGTTTCAGCAAGCTACCACTTTTATCCCTCACGCGGGAAACGTGCGAAGTACTAAGTGCGATGTGCGAAGAGAGTAC
>JAHDHP010000093.1 GCA_020631245.1 Bacteroidota bacterium
TGAAGCCTCGTCGTAGCTTTGGCTATGCACTAAAAAAATGCCTTGCTTAATCACCCAATACAGGCGACTTAACTAGTAATTACTTATGCCTTGAAGCATTAGAATTGTGGAATGGTAGCTTTGAGTTTTTCTCGTTCTACTTTGATATTGGTAAGATCAACTTTTATTTGGCTATTGAAGATGGTAAAATAGCCTGAAATAGTTTCGAGTTGTTTTTTGGAGGAAGTTTTATCCAGAATTTGTTGTAATGGTTCTACTAAATTATACAGTCCGACGATTTTTAAAGATGATTTGGTAGTGTGTGCAGCAAAGTGTAATGTTTCCCAATCTTTTTCTTTCAGGGCCTCTTCCATTTGTGGAAGATCTGTATCTATTTGTTCGATAAAAAGATCAATCATGTCTAACATTTTGCTAGGATCACCTTTATATAAGTTATGAATATTAGAAAAATATTTTGAATAGTTTGATTCTTTTTCACTTGACACTTCTACTGCTTTTTGTGTGGTAAGTTGCTTGTTAAAAAACACTTTATTCAACTCATGAATGAGTACATCTGGTGGAAAAGGTTTACTGATGTAACTAAACACATTGTATTTGCGAGCAATAGAGGCATCTTTCTCATTGGCACCTGCGGTAAGAACAATAATTGGCACCTCTTTATTTTTGGATAACTGATCTTGTCGAAGTTCTATAATAAATTGAATACCATTTCCATCAGGCAACCTTACATCAGAAAGCAAACAATCGTATTTATTGAGTGTTAGTTTATGTCTAGCTTCTTTGATTGTTACAGCTGTATCAATGTCTATATTCCAGTTAGAGAACATATTTTTGATATAGAAAAGATTCACTTTATTGTCTTCTAAGACCAAAAACTTTTTGTCTAGCCAGTTTACAGGAATTATTTCTTCTTCCTTATGTTTATTTTCGGTATCAATTTGTGTTTGATTAGGAATGGGCAATTTTAAGCGAAGTCTGAAGCAAGTTCCGTCTCCTTCTTCACTTTCTACTTTCAAATCTCCATTCATAAGATTGACCAAGCTTTTGACAATACTAAGTCCCAATCCAGTTCCCTCATAAACTTGCCCTTGATTATCATGCACTTGTGAAAAATCGTCAAAAATACGAGATATTTTATTTTTTGACATTCCAATTCCCGTATCTTTTACCTCAAATTGTAATTGGCAGTTATCCTTATTTTTTTCAATGGATTTAATATATAAATGTACATGTCCTTTGTGTGTAAATTTGAGGGCATTATTGAGTAGATTAATTAAGATTTGGTATAATCGGGTTCGATCACAGATTAAATATTCAGGAATTGAAGAGGAGATAAAAAACTCCAGTTCAAGATTTTTTTCCTTCGCTTTGACTTCCAGAATCCCTTTTAACTCTTCAAAAAAGGACCGACAATTTATGGGTACTTCTTTCAATACTACTTTACCTGCATTTAGTTTAGAAAGATTTAGGAAATCATTGATAATAACGAGTAAATTATCGGCAGATCCTTTGATGACCTGTACAAACTCCTTTTGCTCGGTATCGAGTTGTGTTTCATCTAATAGATGGCTCATCCCCAAAATACCATTTAGTGGGGTACGAAGTTCGTGACTTACATTTGCGAATAACTGTTCTTTAAATTTCGATTCTTCTTCAATTCTTTTTTTAGATTCTTCAAGATCTTTTTGTTTTAGCTTTAACTCACTAATCGTTTGGTTCAACATATTCACAACTATATTCTTATCTTTTATAGTACGTTTTATTTTGAAATCAAAGATATACTGCTCTTTTTCAACAACTTTATAAAGCTGTCTAATAATTACTAGTTGTTCTTCAGTTAATGAACTTAACTGGAGTTGCTCCAATAGTTTTATAATTCGCCCCATTTTTAACCATTAATAAGTTTAAAGCCCACGAGTGAACAGGTTTCGTTAAACAAATAAAATTTACCATTTTTATTGCAACCTAATTCACCAAATGTAAAGTACCCGATAAAGGGTTTTCCCCACAAATTATACAGTCCATTTACCTCTTCATCGATAAGTGGTCCAAGTGATAAATTTCTTGCTGCACACGAAAAAAGGATCACTGCATCAGGCTCAAACTCTAATGCTTGTTGCTTAAAGTTTTGAAATTCTTCTAAGGTTTCATCAATTACCTCAAAACCTGGCGAAACAGAAAAAACAAACTCCTCGCCTTCTTTAACAGGTGCCACCATTACAAGTGATTGTTCTTCTTCATTGACCAACATGGGTGCGCGAATAATAGGCACCCCATCTCTAATTACTTGAATAGGATATTGGCTATTAGAAATAGCGACATTACCATCTTGTTCGTTCCAATTGTGATATTCACCAAAATATCGTTTATAAATCTCCAGTGCTGGTTCTCCATCAATTTGATAAATAATATTTTCTTTGGCTTTGGTAATACGTTTAGGAGTCCCCAAAGTACGCCAGCCACTGACTGCCAATCCTTCAACCTGAATTTTATCACCATCCAACATTAGATGAACAATACCATTTTCTGAAGCAATATGATCATTATCAAACACATACGTTTCCAGATCATTTCCTCCTGCCATACCTCCATAAATTTGCACCTCTTTCCCCAATCCATCATTTAAGCCTTCTATGACTAATTCTCCATTTAAGCCATAGGAGATCAAGGAAATGAATATTGGATTTTCAAATTTTTCTTTGGCGTACTTAGCTGCGTCAATTGCCAACTTATATGGATCAGCCTCTTGATTTTCACTTTGAAACAAAACACTAAAAAGTTCTTTAGGCCAATCAAAGAGCATACAAACCATACTTTGTTTATAAATATCCCCATCCTTAAACTCTCCAACTGTAGATCCTCCTAATAAGGAAATGTTTTTTGCCTTACAAAAGTCTTGAATGACCTTAAAGTTGCGTTGAGGATCTCCAAACAAAATGGCAAGTGTTGGTGCATACCCATCAGTACACCGTTGATTGATTTGTTGTTCTAACTCTTGAGAGGTATTTGCTTGTAGTGTTTCAACCCGCATAATATAAGTTTATAATACATGATACATATTACCTATATAGCTATCTTCATGCCATTTTTTAATTACGTAATAAAGACTTAATAGATACAATCATATCACTGATATTTGTTGTCACTAAATAATGAATACCTTCTTGTTTACGAAACCAGGTGAGTTGACGTTTCGCATATCGGCGAGTATTTCGTTTGATAAGTCGGATTGCCTCCTCAAGGCTTATTTTTTGATCGAAATAGTCAAAAAGCTCGGTATAGCCAACCGTTTGAAGGGCATTAAGATACCTGAAAGGATATAGTTTTTGGGCTTCCTCCAACAAACCTTGTTCAAGCATCCAATCTACTCTTGTATTAATCCGCGCATACAATTCATCCCGGTTGCGCGTGAGAACAACATAAATGGGAATAAAGGAACGTTTTTTTTTCGCTTGAGAGCGAAAGGAAGAATATGGTTTATTTGTACTTAAACAAACCTCCAATGCTCGCATTATTCGTTGGGGGTTTTGCCGATCTACTTCTTGGTAATAGATAGGATCTAGTATAGCTAACTGCTCTTGTAAAGAAGTAATTCCTTTTTCTTCGAAGTTCTGTTGTAATTGTAGTCGAATATGGGGGTCAACATTGGGAAACTGATCTAAACCCTCACAAACGGCTTTAATAAACAAGCCCGAACCTCCAACCATTAACACCTGCTCCTTCGTTTCGAAGAGTTCATCTAATAGTTTTATCGCTTCCTTTTCATAATCTCCTACGCTGTAAGGCTGATGAATAGAGCGGTGGTTGATAAAATAGTGCTGCACTAGTGCAAGTTCATCTGTACTTGGTTTAGCAGTACCAATAGACATTTCTTGATAAAACTGCCGACTATCACAAGAAACAATCACTGTATCTAATTGTTGGGCTAATTCAAGTGATAAGCTTGTTTTGCCCACAGCGGTTGGTCCTGTTATAATGATTAAATACCTACTCATTCTTCTTATTCTTTTTTGTATCCAAACTATCTATTTGCTCTTTGATACTTTGATATTTTATGTCTTTTTTGCTCTTATTGTCATGCTTCTTTTGATTTATTTTCTCGCCCACTTTATCCTCTTTTTTAGCTCCTCCTTTTAATTTGTCTTCTACATCTACTTTCAATTTTGTACTCATCACAGTCAAGGTATCAAGTATCCGTTCATAAATAAGATCAAAAGAATCAGGATGTGCAATATAATATTGAAACGCTTTTTCATATTCACTCCCTGTAATACCATGTACTTTGAATACATCTTCATAACGATGTTCCATTTTCTTTTTCTCAAACAAAGTATCTCGTTTGATAACTACTTGCTGATTGACTGATTCAGCAATATGAATATCTGTTAGCACCTTTACCATTTTATTCAAAGGGATTGGAGAGGCAGGAATATCGCTTTGTACATTTTCTTGGCAAGCAGTAGCTAATCCTCCTAAACCAAACAAGCCTAACAATATCATAAATTGTATAGATTGGCGTTTTAGATTTACTATATTTGTGGTCTTAAAAATAGACATTGATTTGAATTTAGAATTTTTCATTACCAAGCGAATCGCCTTTAGCAATAACCAAACTTTTTCAAGTTTTATTATCAAAATTGCGATTGTAGCCGTAGCCCTTTCCATGACGGTAATGGTAATTACGACCTCAATGGTCAATGGTTTTCAAAAAGAAATTAGTCGCAAAACCTTTGATTTTTTAGGGCATCTACACATCAAAAGCTTTGACTCAAATCGCTCTTATGAGGATATTAACCCCATTGATATTCGTCAAAATTTTTACCCACACCTTGATACCATTGAAGGCATCCGCAATATCCAACCCTTTGCCAATAAACCAGGCATCATCAAAATTACCAACGATTTTGAGGGCATCATTCTCAAAGGTATAGATTCTTCCTTTAATTGGAACAATTTTAAGCCCTACTTGATCGACGGCCGACCAATTGTTTTTGCTGATTCGGTCAAGTCTAACGAAGTGATCGTCTCTCAAATAACAGCAAAACGCCTTCATTTAGGACTTGGAGACCGCATTTTGATTTACTTTATTCAAGAAAAAGTACGGCAACGCAAATTAGAGATCGTAGGTATTTACAAAACAGGCTTAGAAGAATACGACGAAAAATTTGCCTTGTTTGACATAAGACATGTTCAAAAGCTAAATGGTTGGAATGAACATCAAATTGGAGGTTTCGAAGTATTTATAGACGATGTAAACGACCTTGATCGGCTAAGTGAATTGGTGTATTATGATGTAATTGGTGAAAACTTATACTCGCAGAGTGCCAAGCAAGTAAATCCTAATTTATTTGAATGGTTAAAGCTTCACGATATGAATGAGCGAGTTATTTTAGCCTTAATGATCATTGTCGCTATTATCAACATGATTACTGCGCTCCTCATCCTCATTTTAGAGCGTACGAATATGATCGGTATCATGAAAGCGATGGGTGCAGGCAATTGGTCTATTCGAAAGATTTTTCTCTACAATGCAGGCTTCATTATTGGCGTTGGTTTGCTAGTAGGCAATGCTTTGGGGCTTTTAATTTGTTATGCCCAACTAAAATTTGAATTCATCAAACTACCTGAATCATCCTATTATCTTAGTGTGGCACCCATTGACATCAGTTTTCCACACATCATTATATTAAATATCCTTACGTTAGTGGTTTGCTTATTTGTCTTGGTTATTCCTTCCTATTTAGTCAGTACTATTGATCCGATCAAAGCAATTCGTTTTAAATAGTTGGGCGTGTTCTTCAATATAGTTCAATGTTTAAAATGCCCTGTCAATTTGGCAAGAATCAATTGGCGGTCATACTCAGTGGCTGCTTGTTCCAGTTTTTGCAACGTAACATTTATTTTACTAGCCTTATAGGTACGTACCAATTTTTGTTCATGATACACCATCACTTTTTCCTTCGATACTCGATATGAAAAAGGCGTTTTATCTTTCAAATAATTCCGTTTATCTTCCCTCTCATCAGCGAGTAAATTGAGGGTTTTTATTTTATCTTTTGCTAGTTGTTGCTTTAATTCCTCTACACCCGCAAATTTTTGCTCGGAACGTATAAAATGCAAAAATTCGATAGTAATCGCTTCCCCATAAATATCTTTATCAAAGCCAAAGATATTGACCTCTACTGTTTTCTGTAAGGTATCATCTACGGTGGGTCTTACTCCTATATTTAACATTCCCTGATACTTCTTCTCTCTAACTTGTACTTTCACCGCATATACACCATTACTAGGAATGAGTTTCGCTTGGTTTTCGACTACTAAATTAGCGGTAGGAAAACCGATAGTTCTACCCAGCTGACGACCTTTTACTACTAAACCTTTCATTGCATAAGGGTACCCCAAAAGGGTTTGGGCAGTTTCTACGCTCCCCTCTTGTAAAGCTCTTCTAATTTTGGTAGAACTAATCCCCATATCTTCGACCTGTTGTTTGCTAACCTCTTCCACCTGAAAGCCATATACCTTACTCATTTGGTGCAGGAGGTGAATATCGCCTGCACGATCTTTTCCAAATTTATGATCATATCCAATAACTATGACAGAAGGATTAAAATTTTTGACCAAAAAGTCGGTTATATAAGTCTGTGGGCTTTGTTGGGAAAAATCGCGAGAAAAAGGCACCACTACTACATGATCAATACCTAGTTTTTCTAATAGGACAAATTTTTCTTCCAGTAGTGACAAAAGTGCGATCTTTCTTCCGTCTCCAATTATGGAACGCGGATGTGGGTGGAAGGTAATAAGGATACTTTCGCCCTTAATACGTTTTGCAAGGTCTTTAATGCGAGTCAATAACTTTGCATGCCCTAAGTGTACCCCATCGAAGGTACCAATAGTAATCACTGCTTTCTTGAAAACAGGTAATTCCGTAAGATTTCGGAAAATTTTCATGTTCTTTGCCTAAATTAGTCCACAAAAATAGAATATTTTTTGGTCTATCGTGGCTTTGACACATAAAAAAACGCCCAACCTTATATAGAGGTTGAACGCCTAAAAAACTATAACATATATATAAACCTACCTTCTTAGAGAAGGTAGGGAAACGTTAAACAATTCAGCTATGAAAAGTATATTTTTATTATAACTTAGTTGATGATATTCAGCAAGTTGTTGTAGTAAAAAGAGCCCCGGGACTACAAAAATCAAACACTTACTAACCCTAAGTAATTCTAAGACCTTGACTATATAAAAGTGTTTAATCACAACGAAAAAAAAGTAGTTAAAGGAGGAACTGCGTGAGGGATAGTAGTGGTAGCTTGATGAAATAGAAACTTAGTGAGGCTAGGACTAGCGGGGCTGACAGCGGAAGACACCGCTAGGCGTATTAGCCGAACAAGTTTTCTATGAGGCAACTACAAACGGATAGCCCGACCCCATTTTGTTTATAAAAATGCCACCAGCGAAGACGCTGGCGGGAGCATTTTTATAAACAAAATGGGGACACGCCCAACTAATGGTGATAGGATGATGGGATGACGGGATGATAGGATTGGGATGATTGAATATTTGCGTAATTTTAGCTTTATGAATTGGAAAATTTGGACATGGTGGATGCCTTTTTGGCTACTTGCATTTACAAGTTGGGCAGCAGAGAAATATCGTATTGAAATAGACTTGCAGCATCCGAAAGATGGGATGGTGGAGGTGGTGGTTTATCCTCCGAAGGTAGAAGAGGAGTTTGCAACGTTTATCATTCCTATTACTGCTTATGGTGGTAGTGGGGAAAGTAAACTAGAGCATTGGATTAGTGATTTTCGGGTTTTGGATAAGGCTGGGCGGCCTATTCCGCATCAGTATATCAGTAATAATGGAATTGCGATAAAATACGCGCCTCATATTCATGAAATTAGATATTGGGTAAAAGATGCAAGTCGTTTGGCCAATGTCTATCAATCGCATGTGGCGAATATTCGGCCAGGACGGAGTTATATTTTAAATCATCATGGTTTTTATGGTTTTTTGATGCAATACGCGCAATATCCGTATGAATTAGTAGTGCATAAACCTAATGGTTTTTATGGTGCAAGTGCTTTAGGTTTGGAGGTATTAAATGATACGACTGATTATGCCTATACGGATACTTATTTTGAGCTTATCGAAAAGCCAATATTGTATGCCAAACCCGATACGACTTCCTTTAAAATTGGCCATACAGCTATTCATATTTCAGTGTATTCGGAATCGGGCAAGGTGACGGCTTTGCAGATGGATTATACCTTACGTCCGTTATTGAAAGCATTGGATCAGTTGATGCCCTTTATTCCTGTGGAACGCTATGATTTTGTGATGTATTTTACTAAACGGAACCGTTATCCTATCGCTAATGGGCAGTATGGTGGTTTGATGTGTTCTTCTTCTTCTTTTTATATTTTGCCTGAGTTGTATGATGCTCGTAAATTTAAAAAATTAGTGCAACGCATTGCAGCTCACGAGTTTTTGCATTTACTAAGCCCTTATTGGTTGCATAGTGAGCGTACACAACATATCGGGTTTTCTTCTTTGCAGATGTCGGAGCATTTGTGGTTGTATGAAGGAGTAACAGAGTATTTGAGTTTGCTGACCATGGTGCGTTATGGCTTTTTATCAGAGTCGGAATTTTATGAAGAAATAAGTCAGAAAATTGAGGCTTCTACGGATTATCCTAAAATGTCACTTACACATACTAGTGAGCATATTTTTCAACGTCGCAATCAGGAAAACTATCAAAATATTTATTATCGGGGCATGTTGGTGGCGATGTTGCTAGATTTACATTTGATAACAGAAGGACAACAACATCCTGACCGACCGATTAAAAGTTTACTTGATTTATTGGAACATTTTCTAGCGAAATACAAACCTAATCGCCCTTTTAAGGATGCGGATTTTTTTGAGGAAATTTATTCACTTACTTCTCCTGCTACGCGTTCTTTTATTGAAAAGTATGTGATTGGACGGCAGGATTTACCTTATAATAAGTACTTTAAAAAGGTGGGGATTGATTATTTCGATCGTTTGGAAACGCAATATGGTAGTTTTGGTAAGTTTTTAATTGCTCCTGACTATAAGCATAATACATTTGTTTTTTATAATGTACAGCGCAATAGTTTAGGGGTACAAAAAGGCGATCAGTTGTTGGAAATTAATCGTAAGCAGGTAAAAATGAAAGATTTTAATGAACGTCGTTTATTATTATTACAGCCTGCATTGAATTGGCCAGTGAATGCATTGGTGCTGCGTGATGGAAAAGAGGTTTTGCTAGAGGGGATACCTGATCCTGTGGATTATATTGACTTATTTGTGTTGAAAGTGCAGAAGAAGGCAAGGAAAGAGGCCGTAGAATTACGCGGGAAGTGGCTTGGGCGATTTGATGATGGAACGATTGACGATTGACGATATTGTATAATATATCAAGTTAGGGCATTTTTTTATGACCTTTCAGACAAACTATCGTCAATCGTCTTATTATTATTTATACTAATTCTGCGGGAGCCCATGAAGGCTGTCTCCATTCGGCTTCTTTATACACAAATACTTTTGTACCATTTTTAATGGCATTGAAAAATTTAGGTGCATCTTCATGTTTTAGGCGTACACATCCATGTGAACGAGGTGTTCCATCGACAATTAAGCCCCACTCTTCGCGTTTGTAAATATCTGATGCAGGTTCACAATATTCGGTTAGTCCCTCATCGCAAAGCGTTTTACGCATCGGATTGGCATTATTAGAATGGAATCCCATGCCGCGTTCATGTTTAAAAAGAGCGAAATAGAGTAATCCCCAACGGCCTAGTTTTACTTCTGGTCTAGGGCGTTTGTAAATTCTCAACTTTGGATCATCAATCACCTCTTCGGTAACTGGTCCTGCTGATACCAAAAATTCAAGGATTTCTCTGGCGGGGTCTTCAAAGACCACGCGTACTTTTTGTGGCTGAAAAAGATTGACATGAATTTCTACCCCTTTTAAATTGGGGTTCAATTTAGGCGTATCATCAGTAACGGGTGTTCCTGTGGAATTATCATCATCATCAGGCCCTTTGAAATCGCGAAGAGCTACTCGATAGCCTTTGGAATAATATCGCGAATTGGGCTTGAATTCTTCGATACGGCAGGTTTCATCATTACAAATACCTTCTCGCTTTAATCGACTTAATCGTTGTCCAGCTTGATATTGGGTGGCATACCATAAATTCCCTCCTCGTTCAGGCACCCAAATGTACTCTTCATCACTGACTGCGGACGTTTCTTCAGTAGGCGTTTCTACTTCGGCAACATCCGCTGTTGAGTTTTCGTCTTCTTCTGGTTCGGGGTCATCACTGGGGTCTGTATCAAGTGGTTCAGATGGGGTGGAAGTTGTGGGAATGGAATCAGTTACTTCCTCACTTTTAGGCTGTGGCTTTATTTGTTCAATTCCTGCTCTTAGGCTTGCCGCATTAGTCGGGCCGTTGCTTCCTCCTCCTCTTACTAGTCCAACAATCATTTCAATATAATGCTTTAGGACTTCTCCAAAACCTACTTCAGTAATGGCTTGTCCATTTTCTTCTAAGCCTTCTGGTCTTCCACGCATTGAATTTAGCGTACTCATAGTTTGTTAATGGTTAGCAAATGTTATAGATAAACGTACTTATGGGCATTTATTTGTCATCCAAAAGTAACAAAAAGCTTATACATTACAAACAGGCGGGGTAATTATATTTTCTCGAATCCGAGTTCCGCAAGCTTATCCAAATAGGATTCATCGGCCTGCACTTTGACAATGTGTAATAGTTCTCCACAAGGACAAAAGAACTCCTCATGTTCAACTGATTCTATCTCCAGATACTCCACAGCTATGCCTACATCTTTGAGCCATGCTAAGGTCATTTCCTCAATGGTGCTATTCTCTTCATAATAGGCGTAAACGGTTCCATCATTCATGCAGCCAAAGACCTTTAATTCGGCATTAAATCGCCCTAGTAAGTTACTATTTGGGTTTCCTTCTCCTGGAATTTCTCGTGATGCTTTCACATTTTCTTGGCTTCCTTCTCCTAGCTGTACGCGTTCTGGATAGTCTAATTTTATGACTTCTACATTGCTTCGCACTCCTCCTTTGTTAAGTGCTGTTTCTTCTAAAATATGTTGTTGTGTATCTTCTACACATGAGGTATAGACTAACATACAACAAAGACATAATAAATAAAAGCTTACTTTTTTCATGATTAAATTCAATTTTACAGGGTTTGAAATACCGTTATTCAGCATGTATGGTAGAGAAACGGTACCATTTGAAAAAGCGTTGCCTGTATGTATTTTTTATTTTTTTGGCGGGTCTATTTCCTCTAATAGTTCGTTATCTTGGGTAGGTGGATTGGCAGAGATACTCATTCCTAGATAAGGTAAATACAATAAGCCGATTAGCATCAATATTTTCAATAAGCTACTTAACTGCCCATAATTTGCCTTTTCTTTGTATTTCCACAATTGCCATAATATATATATCAATGGAAGTTGCAAGCAACTAAATGCGACTAGTATAATGCCGTATTCTCCGAAATTTAAACGCCACAATTGAAAGCGCAATACAAAGTAAATGGTAAGAATAACGATTACAGAGGTAAGTGCATTGGCGATAGGTATTCCAAAACGAATAGGTAGGGTCTGATAACTACCTTTCAAATCACCTTCGTAATCTTGTACATCTTTGACTATTTCACGGATCATGGTCAACAAAAAAGCAAAGAGGGCGTAGGCACCCATTAGCATCCATATCATCCGCGCAATTACATCTTCTCCTGTTGCTCCTAGATACCATTTTGTCAGCCAATAATTGGTTAATTTTTCTTCGTACAATCCTACTAAAATAACCACTAATGCAGCTAGACTGGCTACTAATAGATTACCTACTAATGGTTTCTTTTTCCACGATGCGGAATAGAGGTATAGCAATACCACACAGATAATATGAATGAGTGGTAGGCGGTAGTTGCCTACTGTATAAGCTAAATATATACTTAACGCTATTCCTACTATATTCAACAATCCATATAAGCGCATTGCTGTTTTTTCGGACAACTGCCCTACTCTATCTCCAATATATTGTTTATGAGGTTTATTGTGTCGATCTACTTCTTGATCTAATATATCATTGATCACATAGCCGGCTGCGGTGATACATACAGTAGATAGTACTAATAAAAAGAATTGTAGGTGTGTTAGGGATGAGTTTGCAATAGATAAATAAACGTGTTCATTTACTGGTGGAAAGTAAAGCGGCAGGATAATAAAGTGTCGGACAAAGTATTGGGTAATGAGGACGAACAGGAGGTTGATCGGGCGGAATAAGTTTATTATTGAAAGCGATTTGTGATTTGCAATTTGCGATGTTTTTTTATTGGAATTGTTCGAGGTGTGATGTTCGAGGTGTGCTATTTTTTTTTCTTTGTGTTTAGCCATTCTCTGTGTGAGTATTGTAAGATATAGGGGGCTTCTTATGAGCGTACATAAGAGAGGGTACCCACAAGGGGGCTTCTTATGAGCGTACATAAGAGAGGGTACCCACAAGGGGGCTTCTTATGAGCGTACATAAGAGAGGGTACCCACAAGGGGTACCCCTACTAGGTTTTTAATTTGATTACTTTCTCAATTACATCTCTCACGCAGCCTTCGCCACCTTTGATGGGTGAAATGTATTTACATAATGCCTTTATTTCATGCACTGCATCGCTAGGACAACAGGCCATTCCTACTTGTTGCATGACTTCATAATCAGGAAAGTCATCTCCCATATATAATACGGTTTCTGGCTTCCATTGATAATGCGCTGTCAGTTCTTCCCAAACTTCTATTTTTCGTTGAATACCTGCATAAATACAGCGTTTGGGAATACCTAATCCTTCTAAGCGTTTTAGTACGCCTGTTGACTTTCCACCTGTAATAATAAACACTTCTAGGCCTTCTTCGAGTGCCTGTTTGATGGCATAGCCATCTCTTGTGTTCATTTGACGCAAAAGGGAGCCATCTTCGAGGATAAGTAGTTGACTGTTGGTAAGGACACCATCTACATCGAAAATAAGCACCTTGATTTGTTTAAAAAGAGAGAGTGTGTTCATCGTATCTTTTATAAATCATCTTCGTGGCTTTCGCGCCATTCGTAGACCCATGCTGCCTGTATTTGCTCTAAGTGTCCTTCGGAGCAATCTTCTCGTTTTCCTTCAAAGGTGTCAATTTCCATGATCCAGTTGAGGAGTTCGGTAAAGCGAATGCGGTATATTTTTCCTTCATTGAAATGTGGCCCAAATCGCTCATATAGTTTGATAGCGATGTCTTCGTGGTCGGGCCAGTTGATTGGTAAGTCAAATGACATATAGTTATTCTGTTTGAGTTGTTTAATGTTCGTGTCCGATAATATCACTTTGATCGGGAATCGTAATGTCAATGGTTCCTTCTTCTTCTAGGATAATGCATTGACAAGCGAGACGTGATTCGAGGGTTGGTTGACGTGCGCGGTCAATATAGTCTTCCTCTTTGTCACTAATTTCTTCTACAAGGTCTTCGCCTTTGTGTAGATAGACATGGCAGGTGGTGCAAGCACATACGCCTCCACAGTTGTGGTTGAGGTGAATGTCTTTGACTAATACGGCTTCTAGGATGGAGTGTCCTTCTTCGGCGTCAATTTCAATGGGTTCGCCTGCTGGTGTATCTTTCCACTGTTCGGGTTTTTCGGCTTCATTTTCGAAGCGGACAATTATTTTTGGCATAGATTATACTTTGTGCGACGTGCGACGTGCGACGTGCGACGTGCGACGTGCGACGTGCGACGTGCGACGTGCGACGTGCGACGTGCGACGTGCGACGAAATTTAGAAGTTAAGTTTGATTTTTGCTTGTTTCCAAGTATTTTCTTATTTTTTTTCAAAAAAGTTTTGTTATTTTTTCATCATTCCTTAAAAGC
>JAHDHP010000094.1 GCA_020631245.1 Bacteroidota bacterium
ACAAAGCGGTGCTGTTTGGGAATATGATTA
This sequence comes from Bacteroidota bacterium, assembly GCA_020631245.1. Classification (GTDB taxonomy): domain Bacteria; phylum Bacteroidota; class Bacteroidia; order Chitinophagales; family UBA2359; genus JAHDHP01. The sequence continues at coordinate 31 of JAHDHP010000094.1, forward strand.
TTCCCAAACTCCTAGAATAGTTGATATTACACCAACCGCCCTAGCGCACCTGTGTGTTCCCATTAAAAATAGTTGGCAATTGGATGGACAAGTCATTGGAGCTGACTGTCAACCAATAATCACTAGTTACGAAGATATTAAAAAAAAGGACAAATTCTATATTTACCCTAACCCTTTGACTAAAGGACAGGCTTTTTATATAAATTCAACGACTTTTTCGAAAGAAAAACCACTCGATATAAGTGTATATAATGCAAAAGGACAATTGGTGGAGGAGTTTCTTAAACACCCTGAAGGTAAAGGTTTTATATTAAACGAAGCGTATTGGGAAGGTGTTTATTTTGTGAAAATTAAGACTGCCAATGGGCAAGTCAACTACCTAAAGTTGATGATAAATAATTTTTAAACTAATTTTTTGGGCGCAACCCTTTTTGAAAAAAGATGCTTCCGCCAGCGTTCTCGCTGGTGGCATCTTTTTTCAAAAAGGGTCGGGCTATTCGTTTGTAGTTGTCTCACATCCGCTAGTTCAGCATATGTCTAGCAGTGTCTTCCGCTGTCAGCCCTGCTAGTCATTGCTTCACAAAAGCGGCTGTTTCGTCAAGCTACCACTGCTATCCCTTGCGCGGAGACAATGAGTGAATGCGCGAATGAGTGATTGAATGAATGGGCGTTACGCGCTTCATATCAATATTTGAACTGATTTAGAGGTGGCTAAGTTCTTAGGCATAAGTTTTTCGACAAAAAAACTAAGCTGTGATGAAATTAATGAGGTAAAACGTCGCGTAACAACCCATAAGTAAAAGTGCCTAATACCGCACTAGCAATCACCACCAAAAAGACACTAAAGCCATTTCCCAACAAGGTATACATAGGACCAGGACACGCGCCCGATAAAGCCCATCCTAAGCCAAAAACGATGCCTCCCAACAAATAACGTGGGATACTAAAGTTTTTATCCGTAAAGGTGATAATATCGCCGTCTAAAGACTTTACTTCTTTACGTTTGAGGTAAGCAACCATAACAACGCCAACAGCTAAAGCCGAGCCAATGATGCCATACATGTGAAAAGACTGAAAGCGAAACATTTCTTGGATACGATACCAAGATATGGCTTCTGATTTGGTCATTACAATACCAAACAAAATGCCGATCAATAGATATTTTAAAAACTTCATACAATTAAAAAATTAAAGGGAATAAGAGATGGGTCATAATGAGTCCGCCAATGAAAAAACCAATGACAGCAATTAAAGAGGGAATTTGTAAATTGGATAAGCCACTAATCGCATGACCCGAAGTACAGCCACCTGCCCAACGAGTACCAAAACCAACTAAAAAACCACCGACTACCAAAATCAAAAAGCCTTTAATACTAAAGAAACTTTCCCATGAAAAAATACTCAATGGGGCGATGGCTCCGTCAAAACCGATTCCTATTTGCTGAAGGTCTTCTACCGTTGCACTTGATAGGGCAAGTGGTTCTGGGTTTTTGAGTAGTGTAGAGGCAATGAAGCCACCTATAATGGCTCCGAGTACAAATACAATATTCCAGATTTGACTTTTCCAATCAAAATTGAAAAATGCCACTTTACTTCCTGCTCCACCCATCGAACACATGGTGCGAAGGGTAGATGATACACCAAAATTACCTCCTGCCCATAATAACAGAAACATCACTAAAGCAATGATCGGACCTGATACGTACCAAGCCCAAGGTTGACTAAGAAACTCAATCATAATTAAAAATTAGGTATTTATAAATGTTCATTTGTTCATGTATTTGGATAAAACAATATAGCCTTGTCGGCAGCCCAATGGATTTAAATCGACTTATTATTTAAAATTTCTAATCGATAGATTCCATGCAGTCGAAAATTTTCAAAACCCTTCTTTCCGCAATACTATAAAAGATATTTTTACCCTGTTTTTTGGTAGATAATATGCCATTATCACGCATCTTGGCAAGGTGATGAGACAGCATCGACTGTTCGACATTGGCTTCAATACGTTCTTGGATGTCAGAGACACATATGGGTTCATCTGCTTCCAATACTTCTAGTATTTCAAGTCTTACAGGATGAGAAATTATTTTTAGTGTTTTAGCAACCCAATTTAATTTCTCTAAAGATAAATTACGTAATGTTGTTTTCATGATAGAGCAATATTAACGCAAATATAGGGTTTATGGTTCAGGAATTGAAAGCGGGCTTTATAAGACCAACAATAAGCCACTATCTCTCAACGAATTGAGGGGTTTTGAATACCAAAATAACAAAAAATGATCAAAGTTTTGTTCATAATCCTTTTGAATCGATTCAAAACTCGGTAAACTTTGTGTGGAACTTGACAAGTTCGTTAACAAATTGTTTAGCCATTTGCCCTTATCTGCTTCTAGATGTATGAGCAGTTCATCTGTAATATGATGGAAGTGTAGTGTGAGCATATCCATTGTCTGCCCCTTTTTGGTTTTGGTATAAAACCGTTGAAGGGGAGGATGACCTAACCAAACAATTTTAGCACTTGGCTTAATAGGTGCAGGTACTTGTTTGGATAAGCATTCTTCAATAAAGTTGGGGGGAATAGTAGTTGGGGGAATTTTAAAAGTGAACCACTTTTGTAAAGGATAATCAAAACAAATGCCATACATAAAATTGAACAATGATTTCTTTAAGCCATAGCTGAATTTGTCATGATCAATACCTGTTTGATCTTCAAACGCAATGTCGTTGTTGGCAAAAGAAACAGCCTTATAGTTAGGAATGATCCCATAGGCATCAGGATCTAAACCAACGGGACTGTGTGCAGTGAGCGCGAATTGATGCCAAAATCCAGATTGAATAATACCGAGTTCAAATAGTTGTCGCACCATTTCCAAACTGTCGATGGTTTCCTGTTCGGTTTGGCTTGGATAACCATACATTAAGTAGGAATGAACCATAATGCCCGCTTCAGTAAAGTTTCTTGTTACTTGCGCGACCTGTTCCACTGTTACTCCTTTTTGTATGAGTTTAAGTAGCCTGTTAGAGGCGACTTCTAGCCCACCAGAAACAGCAATACAACCAGCAGCTTTGAGGAGTTGACAAAGATCGTATGTAAAACTTTTCTCGAAGCGAATATTGGTCCACCAAGTAACGATGAGTTGACGATGAATTATTTCGAGGGCAACATCCCGCATTAGGGCAGGCGGAGCGGCTTCATCTACAAAATGGAAGCCCTTTTCACCTGTTTGCTCCATCATCGCTTCCATGCGGTCTACGAGGAGTTTGGCCGTATTGGGCTGGTAGTTGCCAATATAATCAAGCGAGACATCACAAAAGGTACATTTGCCCCAGTAACAACCATGCGCCATAGTGAGCTTATTCCATCGACCATCGCTCCAAAGGCTGTGCATGGGATTGGCTACTTCTATCACCGAAATATATTGATCGAGTAATAGATCGGAATAGTCAGGAGTGCCGACCTTGCTTTGTGAATAATCTTTACGTAGCGAAAAGTTATTATATAGCACCTCGCCATCTTCACATAAAAAGGTGCGTTTGTAGAGTTGGTGATTCGGATTATCCTTTGTTGGTTCCATGATATTAGAAACGAGTAATTCTAATGGGAGTTCGCCATCATCAAGTGTGATATAATCGAAAAACTCGAAAACTCGTGCGTCTGTAACACTGCGCAATTCAGTATTGGGAAAACCTCCACCCATCGCGATTTTTATATGCGGGTAAGTTTGCTTGATATATTGGGCACATCGAAAGGCACTAAACAAATTACCAGGAAAAGGAACCGATAAACAAACCAGAAAAGGTGGTGTTACTTGCAGTCGTTTATCTAGTAGTTGAAGGGTAATTTGGTCAATAAAGGACAAGTCTGTTTGTAATTCGTCATACAATTCATCAAAGCTATTGGCACTTCGACCTAATCGTTCGGCATAACGACTAAATCCAAAGTGTGGATCAACGCATTCAATGATATAATCGGAGAGGTCTTCGAGGTAGAGGGTGGCAAGGTGCTTGGCTTTATCTTGTATGCCCATTGTTCCAAAGGCCCATTCCAGTTCTTCTAATTGGGAAAAACGGGAGGCTTCGGGTAAAAATCGAAGGGTACATATTTGGCGAGCCAGATTGGGGTTCTTACCTTGTAAAAAAAGAATGACTTCTTCAATGGTATTGATATATACTTGTCGAAGCTGATAAATACGTTGGGCATTTTCGCTTATCTCTTCTAACTTGATGGGTATGGCGAATAATTGTTCGAGTCCTTTGGTAGAAAATAAAGAGAGAATGACTTCAATGCCCAAATCCATTTGGTACGAAGGTATCTGCAAGGTGTTGAGGAAGCCTTTGATATAGGCAGTGGCGGGGTAGGGAGTGTTGAGTTGGGTAAAGGGGGGCGTGATGAGGAGGAGCATATTATCAATGAATGAATTAGTGAGTGAGTGGATGAGTGAATAATGAGTAATATTTAATCACTCATTCGCGCAATCATTCAATCACTCATTGTTTTTGCGTAAGGGATAGTAGCGGTAGCTTGGCGAAGTAGAAAGGTAGTGAGACTTAGACTAGCAGGGCTGACGAAGGAAGACACTGCTAGGATAGTAGTCGAACACCTTGTCTACGAGACAACTACAAGCGGATAGCCCGACCCCATTTTATAAAAATGTTGCTTCCGCCAGCGTCTTCGCTGGTGACAACATTTTTTATAAAATGGGGGTACGCCCAAAGTATCAAATAGTTACTAAATAACCAAATTCTTGTAAGCGTTTACGAAAGGGTATCATGTCTTTATTTTTGATAATTATTCGGTATCCTTCGGCTTTTATACAGATATGTTTGAGATATTCATCTTTGGCAATAAGGCGGAGTAATTCTTTGTTATCAGGAGGAATGTTTAGTACTTGTACGCCTCTAGCTTTTTGGAATGGGTTGACTTTGTTTTCTAAATCTTTGAAGAAAGCTTCCCAATTTGGTGGTAATGTGACTTTAACTGCCTGTTTGAATTCTTTAATTTTCTCCCTTAATTCCATGTTTGTGCTTACACCTTGTAAAAAGAAACTGGGGGCAGTACGAAAGCGATTGGGGCTAACGCGTTGGGTAAATGGTTCGAGGATCACAGGAGCGGTTACATCTTGTTCGTTGATGGTGATGGTGAGGGAGTTAGTAGACAAAACAATTTCAGATCGGATAATATCAACAGGTGGTTCGTAGTCATTTTTTAATCCGAGGACAAATGCGCCTAACTTATTGAGGCGAATGTATTTAATGGCGTCATATGGAGAGTAGGCACTATCTCCTAAAGTTGTCATATCGGGGGTGTCATAAGCGATATCCAGTAGTCCAAATGCGGCAAATAAGAAACAATTTGCTTTAATATATGGAATGGTGACTGCTTTTTCATAGAGGTCTTCTATAACATATTGTTTGTATTTGGGGTAGTTCTTTTTGGGTATGACATAATGTAACTTCTCGGAAGCCCAATCAGGTTCGGAGTAAGGTTGTGTGTTGTACAAATTAAATTTAATGTGATTTGCTAGATTGTCGTAATTGATCCATTCATTGATGGGTAAAGATTTAAATAAGCTATAAAATTCGTTATTGGGTAGATTATAGAATCTTTCATCATAAGTTGAACTGCCTTTTAGATAAGCCATTAGTCCTTGTCCGCCTTGATATTCTTTTAGATACTTGTCTTGAAAAAGAATATTGATTTGTGCTTGAGGTTCCGCATTGATTATTTTTTCGGGAAGGTGAATCAATAAGGAGGCAAGAAGACTGCTACGTAATGATTTCAGGAGTTTATCTTTATGGTCTGGATAAAATTCCTTTATCTTTAGTTGGCGGTGCATTTTACTAATGGCAGCAGTTTGGGGTCTTCCTCTTTGGGTCTTTTTTATAAATCCTTGTTTTTTGAAAATGCCTAAACGTGGCATTTCCTGAATGATTTCACTTTCTCCATAAAATACATGATCTGTTGGGGGTAATTCTTTAATAGGGCTTAAAGTGGCTTCGGCTGGTTGGTCATAATATTGAATCAGTATTCGTCGAAGTGATATAGGGATAGTGAGCATATATTCCCCTCTAATTCTACTATGCCATCCCATTTCATATACTAAAAAAATCAGGTACTCTCGTTTAATGAAATATTCTCTTCTTTGCCAGGATCTTCCTTTGTCTATTATTTTTTCATCTAACATCGGAAAACCGTGCTCTTCTACTAACTCTTTACTGAGGATCGAGTCATTTTTCATTAGATACTCATGTATCATTTTTAGTTTCTTGGGCATAAACTTTAGAAAAGCCTCATATAGCACTTTACTGGAATAAGGTAATGCTACGAAAGCTGGTAAGTCTTTTTTAGGGACTCTTTTAATATAAGCGAGGGATACATCTAAGTGACTGATGCCTTCTTTTGAGCAAATAGATGCATTTTTTTTAATAAAATCTTGGGTAAGCTTCATCATCCCATCTTCCAAGTAGTGGATGGGATATTCTTCTTTAAATACAGCAGCTATTTTGGTAAGTCTATTACGATCAATCATTCTTCTTTATATTAATTTCTGCAAAAGTAGTAAAAGCAACATTGATAATGGAATCTCTATTGAAAATCATTTGATAATTCTGATTGATTTGAGTACTTTTGCAGGATGATAAATCAAGAATTTTTTGAGCATTTTCGCCGCCGTAAGTCCTTCGATGGACGTACTAAAACACATCCAAAAATCTTTTTCCAAATTGGGATAGATGAGCTAGGAGCTTTTTTGTCAGTAGTTGATAAAAAAGGAGAGCCTATTGAGGTTAATTACCTTGCTTATAGTGGAGCTACTCGAAATTTGCTGCGTTCTATGGAGCAGATAGAAGATCGGAATAGCTTTGTGATTGATTGGGAAAAACCGAGTGATAAGCTGTATCTGCGTGAACACGACTATTTGTTGGATCAATTGCGACGGGCGGGGAATTTGGTGGATGAAGCACAAAATGCGCTAGAATTTGTAGATGGCTTGGGTGATATACGGATTAGTTTGACGGTCATGGAGCGTGATACAAAACTCAAATCACAAGTCCCCTATTGGAAAGCAGAGATAGAGTTGATTCATGACACAAAACGCTATACTAACCTGCAAATGCTGAATGAGAGCATGGTCTTAGTCGGACAGCAAATTATTGAAATAGAACCCTTGAGTAGTGGCTTTCAAAGCTTATCTTATTTTGATACAGAAGTAAAGGAAGATGACCTCCCTGTTTACTTGTCGCTTTTGTATACTTACCTCGAAAATGTAGATTTAATCTATCAAGATTACCAAGTACATTTTACAAAAGATAAGGTCTACGCCAAACCTGCTCTTATTTTCGAACAGGTGGACGTAGATGATGCTCTTTTTATGCGGGTAGGACAGTCCTTACCTAATATGGATATTTCGGTATTGGAGCGATTTGATTTATATCGTTTTGCAGAGATTCATGATTTGGAACGTGCGATTGTGATTAAATATGTGGAGCAAGAAACGATAGAAGAAGTGCTCAATGAAGTCAACAAATTATTGAAAAAACATGCTCGGAAAACCAAAACAAATGGAGAGCGATTGGAGGTAGTATTAGAAGACGATTTGTTTATTATTCCGAAAGAAGTAGCCAGTGAGTTTATTTATAATGAGCTTCCACAACTCCTCCTCAAATACGAAGTCTTTGGGGCAGATAAACTCAAGTCTTATAAAATTAATACTGCTCCTCCTAAATTGAATATGAGTCTAAGTTCGGGTATTGATTTCTTAGAGGGGGATGTCGAATTGGAGTTTGAAGGAGAAACGATAGATTTATTTGAAGTCATCAAGCAATTTAGAAAGAACAATTATGTGCGTTTGAGCAATGGGGAACATGCTTTGGTAAATGGAGCATATCTCAAAAAACTAGAGCGGATTTTTAAGAAGAAAGGAGATAAGGTACAAGTGAGCTTTTTCGACCTCCCGCTAGTAGATGACCTCATTGATGAGAAAGTGAACTCAAAAGCCTTTAAGAAGTCGAGAGAGATATTTGAAGGCTTTAATACCATTCAGAAAAAACGATACCGACTTCCAAAAATTAAGGCTACCATGCGTCCTTATCAAAAGGATGGGTTCAAGTGGTTGAAATACCTTCATGACAATAAGTTGGGCGGCTGTTTGGCAGATGATATGGGATTGGGTAAAACCTTGCAAAGCTTGGCTTTATTGGCAACGAGTTACCCCGCAGAAACAAAGCCTAGTATGATTGTGATGCCAAAGAGTTTGCTGTTTAACTGGAAAAGCGAAGTAGAAAAATTTGCCCCACAATTAACGACTTATACCTTCTATGCAAATACAAGAGATTTGGAGGAGGCACTCAAGGCAAATCTGATTTTTACGACTTACGCGATTATGCGTATTGAAATCGAGAAATTCAAAGAAGAAGAATTTCACTATGTGATTTTGGACGAATCACAAAACATAAAAAATATACAAGCACAAACGACAAAGGCAGCTATGTTGCTCAATGCAGAGCATCGACTTGCCTTGAGTGGTACGCCTATCGAAAACAATTTAGGGGAACTCTATTCCTTGTTCCGCTTCTTAAATCCTGCTATGTTTGGAAGCCTCCAAAGTTTTAATGAAAACTACTTGTCACCCATTCAAAAGTACAATGACAAAGAGGCCATTTATCAACTCCGCAAAAAGATTTACCCCTTTATTCTACGCCGTTTAAAAAAGGATGTATTAGCCGACCTACCTGATAAGATTGAACAAACCTTGTTTATTGAGATGTCAGCACCTCAACAAAAGCTCTATAATGAACGCCGTTCTTTCTATAAGGCAGCTATTGAAAATTCTATTGCAACAAAGGGCTTACAACAATCTCGGTTCTTTATTTTTCAAGCATTGAGTGAGCTGCGTCAAATTGCTTCAACACCAGAGCAATATAGTGATGGGAAGATTCTTTCTCCAAAGCGCGAGTTACTAGAGGAACAATTGATGGATACGATTGCCAATGGACATAAAGCCTTGATCTTTGTGAACTTTCTAGCAGCGATAGAACTCATTAGTGAGCAACTCCAAAATATGGGAGTTGACTTTGTATCCATGACTGGAGCGACGCGTGATCGACAGAGTTTGGTCAATCGCTTCCAAACAGATCCAAATTGCCGTGTATTTTTGATGACCCTCAAAACAGGAGGAACAGGTTTAAATCTAACCGCAGCAGATACCATTTTTATCTTTGATCCCTGGTGGAATGTTGCCGCTGAAAATCAAGCAATTGATCGAGCGCACCGTATTGGGCAGACCAATAAGGTATTGGCCTATAAGATGATTTCCAAAGGCTCAATCGAAGAAAAAATATTGAAATTGCAACAGCTCAAAAAGGAGTTGTTTGATAATGTGATTTCTTCAGATGGAGCGTCTCTAAAATCAATGAGTGAGGAGGATATTGATTTTATATTGAGTTAATGTTTATTTATGGCAACCATTGTAAACCCCGAACTGACGGATAAATTGACGTTAATCTTTGATGATGGATTCACAAAAAGAGAATTGGAAGTTTCTATAAAGAAGTCTGTTATCGCTTTTGTAAAAGCTAATAGAGCTTTGTGTTTGAAGTATGGTGTATTAGAAAATGATCTTGATTTGGCTGGAGATAAAAAAGTATTGCCAAAGTCTGTATTGATTCGTTTAGTGATTATCCCATTTTATAATAAAGAACTCTTTCATGCATTTTTGAAAGATCAACCTAAGGAGTTTAATCAAATCTTAGAAGCTCTTATGTGGAGAGAGTATATAAATGGAGAGGAGATAGAAAGTAAAATGGGTATTCAATTATTTGATGAAAGAGCACATCATTATTATCCAAGTAGAACAGTCTTTGAGTTAATAAATAGATATACTTTTTTCAAAGTGACAAGTAATGACAGATATGGTTATTCTTCTGCGTATTCAAAGCCGAATGTATTTCTTCAGTTTCCTCTAGCATTCCGTGAGCATGTTCGAGCATTTTTTCCTATACCTAAAGAGGCAACCATACATCCACTGAAAGAAATAGAAGCCACCGATTTTATATATGAAACGGAGGAAACCATTCTCTTAGAAATTCCAAGAATACTTGCTTATTACGAGCAAAAACAAATTCGAACCGCTAATAGTGGTCGTCCATTGGCAAGTACTTATGGAAAAATGCAGCGAAAGTTAAATTTGCGAGAGTTTTACCCAAAGACGAAGCAAAAAGAACTCAAAAACCTACGGACGGGCTTATTGGCAGGATTGGTAACCACTAAAACAAGTAATGTTAGTAATGACGAGCCACATGAACAAGTAAAAAGCTTATTGGACAATTATCAAGAAGTTTTTGAAAGCATATATGGTGTTGTTACTCATGTAAAAGGAATCAGAGATGGCTATTATACGATCCCGCAAATGGAGCCAGAAATGTTTAATATATTTAAATCACTGCCTGTCAATGAATGGATAGCTATCTCAAATTTGGAATCTTATATTCAAATGAATGGATTTGATGTAAAGCCAATTAGTTATCATCACGCTTCTGCTAAAGGTTATTATATTGATAAATCAAAAGCAAATTATGAGCAGAAGACTTATATTGGAAAGGGAATTTATAATAAATTTATTCTGTGCCCCTTAATAAAAGGAACAGCCTTTTTGTTTGCAGCTTTTGGCATGTTAGACCTCGCCTATAATGTCATCAATATGGAAGAATTTCCAAAGGCAGTTCAATCTAACTACGATGGTCTAGTCTATTTTCGAGTTAATAATTTAGGGGCTTATCTCTTTGGTCATGTGAATGAGTATAAGCTGCCTGAAAAGATTACTACATCCTCCATTCGACTTTCGAAAGATTCCCTCACCATCATCATTGACGAGAAAGATACCAATGCAGTAACGATGCTCGAACCTTACACCGAACGAGTGAGTCCCAATCGTTTTCGCACCGATTACCCCTTCTTTCTAAAAGATGTAAAAAGTAAGAAAGATTTGGAAAGTAAAATTAAATTGTTCCAGCAATCTGTAAAAGTTGATCTACCTCCCAATTGGAAAACCTTTATTGCCGATTTACGACAAAAACTCAATCCACTAAACCCCAAAAATAAGCTAAAAGTATTTGAAGTTCCAAGCACCAATAAGGAACTCCTTCGCCTAATAGCCAAAGATCATATCCTCCAAAAACTATGTTTCAAAGCAGAAGGTTATCACATCCTCATCAAGGACACCAATTATAATAAGTTTAAAAAGCGATTGCAGCAATTTGGGTATCTGATGACTTGATTTATTTAGGTAGTCCCAAAATACAATACCCCACTTTCTTACCTTTCTCATTTGTCTGAAATTGAACCTTCAGTTGCACGACGTGTAGTAGTGAGTTAGGAATTTATTTATTTTAGTTTGTTTTATATTTTATAGGCGTAAATCATTATCTTATTCTGACCCCATTCTAATTTAACAAAGCAAAATATTCTATTATGACAAGAGCATTTATTATTCTCCTATTATCTTGTGCTATCTGCTTCGTGCAAAATCAAAAAACGCTGGCACAGCATAAAACAATGGAGGACAATGCCAATACTTGGCAATCCCCAGAAGAAGACATCCTCAAAATTCTTCATGCCCCTCAATTACCGAGAGCATCCGCCTCACCCAAAAAAACACATATGGTGTTGACCGATCCGATTCTTTATCCCTCCTTATCAGAATTGGCAGGCCCCATGCTCAAATTAGCAGGAACACGCGTAAATCCCAAAAACAACTATTACCACGGAAGACATGGTGGCACATCTCCTAGAGTACTGACTATCAAAGATGGCTCAACCATACCTTTAAAAGTGCCAGAAGGAGCAGAAATAATGAACACCTACTGGAATCCAGATGGTAAACGATTTGCGATGTCTGTCGGATTTGAAGATCGCATTGAATTATGGATGGGTGATATAAATGGTCAAGTAGAAAAAGTACCTGGCATTATTCTTAATCCACTGATGGATCAAGCAGTTAAATGGTTCCCAAATCGTGATCAAATGTTGATCCGTAACATTGGAGATCGGGGAGTTGTTTCAGAAAAACCATCCATGCCAAAGGGACCTAAAATACTAGAAGATGCTGGAGCGAAAGCAAGATCAACCTACGAATCTAGAAACCTGTTAGAGACCGCTCATGACGATGAACTATTCAGCTATTACACCCAATGCGAACTTGTAATTTACGATACCAAAACAAAGAAAAAGAAAGTAGTTGGCCCAGCCGCTTCCTACGCATATGGAGGCGTGTCACCAGACGGAAACTACCTACTCGTAGAAAGATTAAAAGCACCTTGGTCACATGAAGTAGCCTGGTGGCGATTTGCACACGATATCGAAGTATGGGATATGGAAGGCAACTTGGTAAAAACAGTCGTCAATCAGCCCGTAGCCAATGAAGTACCAATACATGGAGTCAGCACTGGCCCTCGCTACGTTTCTTGGCAACCCACTGCTCCACATACCCTATTTTGGAGAGAAGCCTTAGATGGAGGTGATCCAGTAGCAGAAGCAGAATTTAGAGATCGTCTCATGCGGTGGGAAGCACCCTTCAATGAAGAGCCAGAAGAAGTATTCAAAGCAGAACACCGTATCCGCTCAACGATGTGGGGAGAACAAGAAGGTTTACTCATCGTCAATCAAAGAGAACGCATGAAAAGATGGCGTTATTTCTGGCTACTAGACGTAAATAAAGGCACCGCCAAAGAATGGTTTGACCTCGATGAAAATGATCGTTACAATAACCCCGGTTACCCCATCTTCACCCAATTAGACAATGGCCAATACGCATTCAAAGTAGAAGACGGAGCCATCTATTTCCGTGGCAATGGAGGTACCAAAGATGGAGACCGACCATTTGTGGATAAGAGAAATATGGAAACAGGAGAAGTCGAGCGAATATTCCGATGTGAGAAAGGCAAATTCGAATATTTCGTTGACTTTGGAGAGAAAGAAAATACTTTCATCATGAATTCCGAATCTTCTACCACAGTACCCAACTTTTACTTAGCAAAATTTGGAAAAACAATCAAAGCAAAAGCAGGAGAAAGCACCAAAGCAATTACCAAAGAACCAATTACCGATTTTAAAGACCCTAGCCCCGAATTACGCGACATCGAAAACAAAATTATCCGATACAAAAGAAATGATGGCGTAGAACTAAGTTTCCAATTACTCTTACCACCAGGTTACGAAGAAGGAACAAGGCTTCCGACCGTCGTTTATGCCTATCCCTTAGAATATGGAGGAGCAAAAACCGCCGGACAAGTAAGAGGTTCCTCCAACCGATTCATGCGTATTCGCGGTGCCTCCCACAAATACTTCCTCATGCGTGGCTATGCCGTACTAGACAATACCGCCATGCCCATGATCGGTGATCCCGAAACCGTATACGATTCATTTGTACCACAATTAGTAGCCGATGCCGAAGCAGCCGTCGAAAAAGCGATAGATATGGGCATCGCCGACCCCCAACGAATAGGAGTCATCGGCCACAGTCACGGAGGCTTAATGGTCGCCAACCTACTAGCACACACCGACCTCTTCTGCGCAGGTATCGCACGTAGCGGCTCCTACAACAAAACCAACCAACCCTACGGATTCCAGGGAGAACGCCGCTCCCTATTCGAAGCCACCCAATCCTATATCGACTGTTCGCCCACCTTCTTTGCCGACAAAGTCAACGAACCCATCTTAATCATACACGGAGACGATGACTCCAACCCTGGTACACTTACCTTCCAATCAGAAGTATTCTACGAAGCCGTCAGAGGCTCAGGAGGAACCGCCCGTTTGGTCTTATTACCCTTCGAAGATCACGGTTATCGCGCCAAAGAATCCATCGAACACGTTTTATGGGAACAACTCAATTGGTTCGATAAATA
>JAHDHP010000095.1:0-9882 GCA_020631245.1 Bacteroidota bacterium
TGCAAATAATCAAAAATCTTTTCTGCGGTCATTTCTGACTCCACCACTTCCACATCGTTTGCAGCTTTGAGAGCTTGTACAACGGCTAGGTGAAGGGCACTAATACGCTTCAAGACTTCGGCGCGTTGACGGTGCGACCATTCACCAGAAAAACGTTGAATAGAACCTTGTCCAAGTTCTTGGATGATATTTTTTTGAGCAACTTGAGGGGTATAGTTTGCAGTCGTTTTGCTCACATTAGGATCTTCCAAAATATACGATTCTTTGATCGTTGTTTTATTGGTATACGTATTTTTGGGAGATTCGAAGATGGTACGTCCTTGATACATTTCGGCATCGGTTTCATTCCATTCCTCCGCATCCGAACGGACAGGGATATTGCCGTACATGCCTTTGAGATCGGCACTTTCAAGGAGGGTTTTAAGACGAAGTAGTTCGAGGGAGGTGAATTCTCCCCATGATTTGCCATCTACAATTAGTTCTGCTTTGGCAACACCGCAAGAATTGGTTTTTTCTTGGGAAAAGAGGGCATTGATATATTCAGAGTTATTTTCAGTAAACCACTCTAATTTTTCATCTACTGTAGTTTGTACGAGAACATTCCCTCGACGAGATACTTCATCGACAGTGCCAGGATTAGCTTCATAGGTTTTACGTTCTCCTCGAAAAGCTCCTTGTTTGTTTTTGAAAAAGCCAATATAATCTTTTAAGGCTCCTTTGAATTGTGCGGCTAATACATCTGTTTTGGCAAGTAGTACATGCAATTTAAGGATTGCATCTTGTTTTTTCTTTTTCATTTTTGCTTGTCTTTAATCAGGACATTTTCCTGATGGATTTTATATACTGTTTGTTTTCAGTGCAATAACTATGCAAAGGACTAATGAGTTCCAACTAAAGGAAAAAAGTATGGATCTATAAATGAAAAAAGCTACCTCAATCGAAATTAAGGTAGCCTTTCATTAACAGGTCAATAAATTGGGAGATTGACCTTTAGTAAAGATGAGAAAATAAGTGGTTCCAAAATACGAAACTAGCTTTTTGATAGATAAGGCATAAAACGTAGGCGATGCAGCGCATCGACGAGGCTTTATAACGTAGTATATCGACAAGATAGTCAGAATTATGGTACTAGTTATTTATTCTTCTTTGCTTATATCCTTCGATAATTAAAAGTTATTGGGCAGCATTTTGTAAACGCTTTCCAACTTCTTGCATGAATGCACTGAATTTAGCAGCATCTGCTTGTCCCATTCCACTGCTTAGGCTTTGAGCCGCAGTTGCTAATTCTTGACCTTCACTACTTAGGTTAGTTAGAGAAGATGCATCACCAGACTTGATTGCTTTTTCATATTTTTCAATATACTTAGCATACTTTGTCGCATAGTCTGTTAATTTTGAATCGCTGAAAGAAGGTATTTTAATTCCTCCAATTGTTGACTCTCCAGCAGAAGCAGAAGTAGCTGCTTTATCTCCTCCTGAAGTACTGGCACTATCTCCACAGCTTGCTAATGCGAAAAAAGAGCAACAAAGGAGTAACAAGAATAAATTTTTCATTGGTTAATAGGTTTTAAAATTATAAAAACTTGCTTTTTAATATTAATGATAGGTATAGAACAATGATTCTAATAGGTAATGGTTGAAATGAGTTAAATAAATCATCCATTACTTTACTGTTGATATGTTAATAAAAACAAAGGTAATAGCTATCAAAGCTATTATTTCCCCTATTTGAAATTTGCTAGTAGGTGACTGATATTTGTAGGAACGGAGCATATATTTGTAGGAATACAAAAATAAACCCTCTCATTTCACAACTATTCACACGACTAATGCAATACTATTGAGGTCGCAATATCTTTCCAACAAATAAATGAACTCTCAATAGCTTTGAATGAGTCTGTATTTTGTTAATCGGTCGTGAAATGGAGGACTTATTAATTAACCATTATTATGCCCGTTTAAGCACCAATATTTTATTTACGTTTGAAAGATTGACGATTGAACGATAAACGTGATGTAGGAATACAAACATTTTGTGATTGTGTCGAATATATCTCGTCGGTCGTTCCATCGTAAATCGTTCCATCGTTTAAGCTACAACACCTGCTTTAGGATCAGAACCGTATTGGTTGTCTCCTTGATCTCCTTCAATTGTACATAGGTAAAGGTTGTAGAAAGGAATAAGGATAAACCATCCACTTTTGTCGATGTCGTGCATACGACGGATAGCTACTGCGATTGCTGGGCAAAGAACAGCTAAAGAATAGATAGTACCAATGATTGGTAAACCGATCATACCAGAAACTAAGCCAAGGACAAAAGAAATAATGACATTAACCAGTGTGAAGTACCAAAATTCAGCGCGTCTAGCTCTTCCAGAGAACCCTGTGTAATTTTTTAATACACCTAAGTAATAATTAAACATTTCCATTTGATTAGAATTTAAGATTTCGTCCTACTCATAAGGCTTTTCGGATTCGCCCCGTTTTTTTGAGTGGTTTCTGGTCTCCACTTTAAGTAAGTACATTGAATTTATAGGAAACAGGGTCTATTTTTTATCTTCCACAATGCTGATTCATCAAACCTGCGAATGCATTGTAAGTATGTTCATTTTCAAAGTAAGTAGCATCAAATTCAAAGCGATCATTTTCCTTCGTATAAACGACTACTACAAATTCATCGCCACTTTTTTCATATAGCTCAGTTATATCATCAAATAAGAACTCTTTCTTGGTTGCACCTGTCATTGAATATACAGGAAAACTGAGTCCTTGTGTGCTCATCTGTATTTGCCCATTTGTTCCTCTAGCAGCTAACCATTTGATGAGGCTATAAATGCCAGTAAACAACAATAGTGAACCAAACAAAATGAGGGTATATCCACTGTTGGGAGCTTCTAAAATGATGAACCTCCGAAAGCCAATAACAAATGTTTGCGTGGCTCCATAATAAATGGCTGCACTACCTAAAAAGAGAAGTACAATAAAGCCATAAGAAAAGGAGGGCTTATATTCGAATTTTTCCATTTTCATTTAGTTAGTACTGTAAAATATATAATTGAGTTAACTAAGAATGAATAATGGTTAGTTTGTTAGTTTTTGTTGAATAGAGGTTACCAAAGTGGTTAGTAATATTGTATGGCAACAACAACCAATTGGCAACCTCTAAAAAGGCAAACAGGGCTATGTGAGTTTCATCTCTACTGTTTGCCTTACGAAACACTTTAAGTGGGAGGGTGTAATTCCCTCAAAAAGGCTCCAATCAAATAGATAGTAGGAAGAATAAATCACTTATCACCTAACTTTGTTAAAGAACAAGACAAACAAATGTCTCTTCTTTTCTATCAACAATGCGAATTTAGGAGTAAATAAACCGTAAAAATGGCAGGATGTAAATTCGTAGGATTTCGAGATAAATTCGTTTTGAATAGTCCGAAAAGTGTTTTTTTACATTTGGATATTGTTATAACAGTCTGCGTAATAAGGCTTCTTTTTTGCGAATTGCAACAGGAATACTAATATCTCCTCGTAAATAAAGCGCGCCGCCCTTTTCATAACGATCTACAAATTCCAGATTCACAATAAAAGATTGGTGGGTACGCATAAAACGTTCTTCGGGAAGTAGTTTCTCGTATTCTTTGATTGATTTAGAAACAGTGAACTTGCGTTGATCTCGTAGGTGGAAGGTAGTGTATCCTGCGTCGGATTGGCAGTAAACCAATTCGTCAAAACGGATAATTTGATAACTATCAAATAAACGGAGTACAATTTTATTACTACGTCCAGCCAATTGACTATTGGCAACATTTAAACGTTCACTCAGCCGAGTTTCATGAATAGAGATTGCTTTTTTTAGAATAGCAGCTAGTTCGTCTTCATCAATTGGTTTGACCAAATAATCTAATGCTCCTTGTTTGATTGCTTTGATCGCATATTCTTCGTGTGCAGTAATGAAAATGATATTAAAATTGCGTTCTTCTAATTGATTGAGAAAGTCAAATCCAGTTCCATCGGTAAGGTTAATATCTAGCAATACTAGGTCGGGCTTGCAGTTTTTGGCAAGTATTAAGGCTTCTGCAATAGTACCACAATCACCCACCACAATCAAATCCTCATCAAGTTCACTCAATAAGTTTAAAATGCCTTTACGAATTATAGGTTCATCGTCAATAACTAGGGTGCGTATCATAATGGAAGCTTGTTTTTATTTGGATGGTAATAAGATAGAAACATGGGTGCCTTGTTCTCCTTGATATAGTTTGTCACTTATACTTAGTCTAATAGGCATATCCAGTTCTTTACTAAAATGTGAAAGGCGTTCCTTTGTAATTTTGGTAGATAAAGATTTCGTTTTATAACCCGAATTTATCTTATTACTAGGAGTAGCAGCTAATCCAATGCCATTGTCATCTACCTCACAATATAAGAAACCATTTTTTTCAAAAATAGAAACACCAATTTTACCATTAGCTACTTGACGGATACCATGTTCAATCGCATTTTCGACAAAGGGTTGAATCAACATAGGAGGAACCAATGTGTTTTCAAGATCAATGGAAGGAGCTACCTGTAAGTTGAAATCAAAGGAGTCATTAAATCGAATAAGCTGTAAAGAAACATAATCTTCAATAGCATCTATTTCACTCTTTAAACTGACAAATTTCTCCGCAGAATTTTCTAGAATGACGTGCATAAGACGAGAAAACTGGGTGAGATATTTGGACGCTCTTTTGTTTTCATTGGACAAAATAAGCGATTGAATCACCGATACTGTATTGAAGATAAAATGAGGATTCATTTGCGAACGAAGCAGCTTTTGTTCTAGTAGATCAATTTTGGATTGAGCTTTTAACTTTCGCTGTCTAAAAAAGAGGTAGGTAATAATACCGCCCAACAATAAAAGTCCTACTAAAGAACCAATAATTAAATTGCCCTGTCGAATAGAAAGAGATTTCGCTTTATCAGTTTGTTCCAATGCATTGATTTCAACTTCTTTGAGTCGCACTTCAAATTCATTACGAAGCATCAACGTTTGGCGTACTTTATCTCCTTTTTGCAATTCCAGCGTATAATCTAAGTACTTCGCATGTGTTTCAAGAGCAGCTTTGTAATTACCTTTATATTCGTAGTAATCACACAAAATAAGATAACTATCTTTTATAGTTCGCCCCTCCGCTTCTTCTTTTTGCGCGGCGATCATTCCTTGTTCGTAATAAAGATGTGCTTTGTCTGGATTACCCATCTTTCGATAACAATCCATTAATTGAAAATTAAAAAAATGATTAGAAGGAGAGTATTTTTTTAGATCCTCAAGATGCGGCTCAATTAGATTAATAGCCTCTTGACAATCTCCATTTTCACGATAAGCAACCCCAAGAACATAATCAGAAGTGAGCTTCATAATATGATCCGCTTTCGAATATTGGTGGGCAATAGCAGTAGACTTTTTAGCCCATTCTAAGCTTTTTTCATAATCCCCTTTCTCTGCATATACTCTCGAAATACTACTGTTTAGATTTCGAAGATGAAAGGTATCTTTTGCAATAATAGCATTATCAATTAATTCTGTATACCACTCGATAGCCTTATCATGTTCGGCAATATAGGAATAAATCATTCCCACACGATTACCTAACATAAAATAGCCTTGACTTTTCTTGCTATCCGTCCAATCGAAGGCTTCTTGATAGTAAGTAAGTGCTAAATAGTAATTATCTAAGTTGCGGTAACAATCACCAATGACTCGCAATATATTGCGAGACATAAACTTATACCCATTTGTTTTGGCAACGTCTGCTACTGGTAATAAGCTATCAATACAAGTTTGGTAACGATAGTAATGAAAATTGTTTTCAGCACGAATAAACTCCCAAAATACTTTGGCTTCCTGATCATCAGATCGCATGATGCGTGCTTTGATTGTATCTAGCTTGGAAAAACAACTATCTTCCTTTTCGACACAAAAAGAATATATTTTGCCAAGTTCTTTTACTAGCGGACCATGTTTCTCTTTAGCCCATAAACCATTTACAACTCCTAGATAACAGAGAAGGAATAATAGACTCCTTTTAAGGAAGATATGTAAGGCATCCTGCTTCATAAAAAGTTTATACCGTAGATTTATAAGGTAAACGAATAGATACACTAGTCCCTGCCTCTCCCCTTAGTTGATTATCATTAATTTCTAATTGAACAGGCAAACCTGTCTCTCTACCGAAATGGCTAAGCCGCTCTTTCGTGATTTGAGTAGATAATGATTTTTTCTTGGTCATATGGAGTGATTGACTAGCATGTAGCCCAATACCATTATCATCTACCTCACAATATAAATAACCCTCTTGTTCAAAGATACGTACTACCACCTTTCCATTTTGTACCTTGCGAATACCATGTTCAATGGCATTTTCTACAAAAGGCTGAATGAGCATTGGAGGCACCAAAATATCTTCTGTGTCAATACTAGGATCGAGTTGTAATTCAAATTCAAAAGCCTCATTAAATCGAATCAATTGCAAGTCCACATAATCCTCAATAGCATCTAACTCACTTCGAAGACTCACAAATTTTTCTGCCGAATTTTCTAAAATAACCCGCATAAGTCTCGAAAACTTGGTCAGATATTTAGCAGCTCGTTTATTTTCATTAGCTAAAATAAGCGATTGAATAACAGACACGGTATTAAAGATAAAATGAGGATTCATTTGGGAGCGAAGTAGTTTTTGCTCCAACAATTGATGTTCGGTATCTACCCGTAAATTACGTTGTTTAAAAATTAAATACATGATAAGGCTTGCCAATAAAAACAAGCAGATTAGCGAGGAAATAAGAATATTGCGTTGACGAATAGATAAGTCATTTGCCTTGTTTTTTTGAGCCAACTCATTAATTTCTGATTGTTTTAATTTCACCTCAAACTCATTGCGTAACATCAATGTCTGACGCACTTTTTCCCCCGTTTCCAATTCCAATTGATACTCCAAATACTTTTTATGCGCATCTAAAGCAGCCTTATAGTTACCATTGCTTTTGTGGTAATCACACAAAAGCTCATAACTATTTTCAAGCCCTTTTCCTGCTGCCTCCCGTGCATCTGCATATTCTCTTCCAATTTTATAATACTTCTTAGCCTTTTCTTTTTGCCCCAATTGCTGATAGCAATCCATTAGTTGAAAATATGCAAAATAAGGCGTCTCTGTATAGGCATTCAATTTTTTATCCGATAAGATGACTTCTAGTAAATCAATTGCTTCTTGATACCGCTTGTTTTCTCGATAAGATACAGCCAATAACAAATCACTGAATCGCTTAAGCATAGGTCGTGCTTTCGAAGAAGAGTAGGTAAGCTCTTTGGTTAATAGAGCCAATTCAAGCCCTTTTTCATAATCTCCCTTCAATGAATAAGCACGAGATAAATTATTGGTCATATTTCGCAAAGACATCGTATCATCATAATCTTTGACCTCTTCCATCAACCTTTCATACAACTCAATAGACGGCTCATATTCTGCAATATATAAATATAAACTAGCGATTCGATCCCCAACCATAAAATAAATTTTGGAATAAGGCTCCTGCTGTTGCTCCATCGACTCATTATAATATTTTAATGCTAAATATTGATTGTCCATATATCGGTAACAATCACCTATATACATCGCAAATCGAATAATATGGAAGTTATCATCTTGTTCTTTAGCCTTTTCATATAGAGGAAACAACAGATCCAACGACTTTTGAAACTCATCCATATGAAAATAATACTCTGCCTCTACAGCCTCCCACATAAGTGTCGTCGTCGGAATATTTTCTGCCTCTACTGCTGGTTTCAAGGCATTTAATTTAAACAAACAACTATCGCTATCTAATTTAATGCAATAAGAACGCAGCTTTTGAAGCTCCTTAAATAAAGGTGTATGATCTTTGTATTTGGGATACGACTTTTTCTCCGCAAAAAGCAGATCAACAGCACTCAACATAAGTACGGTCAACAAGAGAAAATAAATAGAAATAGATTTCATCGTATTAACTTGACTGACTACTAAGTAGCTGTTGTTAAATCAAGACAGTCTCTCCATGTTGTAAATACTGAAATGAGGGAAGGAAATAGAGGCTATTATTCAGATAGGTGTACGGCCTTTAGCCTCACTAAAAAAACACGATAATCCTTGTGCAAATAGTAAGTTACTTGAGAGATTGGTTACAAAAATAGTAATTTTTATTCAATCAGAACTGAAGCTTGCTTTCAACAACTCAATCTCCAATTTCTTATTTTTTTGGGCGTGCCCCAAATTGAGGGATTGTGTTACTGTGGGATTGAGTTTTATTTTTCTTATAGTCCAGTCATGCTATCATCCAATTATTATTTTCTGGGCGTGTCCTTTCACAGGGTTTCGGGAAATAGGTGCTTGTTTAGGCAAACGCGTAACGCAACTCAATCCCACAAGCACCCATTCCCTCAATCCCTATTCCAGGTCGGGCTTTCGGCTAATAGTTGGCTCACAGTAGCTAGTTCGGCTATACACCTAGCAGTGTCTTCCTCCGTCAGCCCTGCTAGGTGAAGCCTCTCAAAGCTCCTGTTTCACCAAGCTTCCGCCTCTATCCCTCACGCAAGCCAATGACTGAATGTGTGAATGAGCGAATGACTGAATAGGCGTTACGCTAATTCACTCACTCACTCACTAATTCGCTCATTATTCTTTCGGAACTCATTTCCCTCTTTCACTGTTTCCCTTCCAGCAAAACCATATCAATCATGCTCAGTCGCAAATACAACCGCACCTACCACTTACCCTTTTCTCCAGGTACTACCTCCGACGACAAAATCATTGCCGATTGGAAAGAAATACTCGACCAAAAAGTCATCATTACTGAAAAATTAGATGGCGAAAATACCTGTCTAAAAACCACTGGTGTATATGCTCGTTCTCATGCAGCACCCACCCGCAATCCCTGGGCAAAAAATATGTGGGCCATTTGGGAGCGACTCAAAAACAGTTTTGGAGACTTAGAAGTATTTGGTGAAAACCTATATGGACTCCACAGCATTGAATATACCGAACTAGAACACTACTTTTATATCTTCGCCATCCGAGATGGAGAAACCTGGCTTAGTTGGGAAGAAGTAGTATTTTATGCAGGAGTGATGGAATTGCCCACTGTACCTGTTATTTATGATGGAATCATTACGGAAAAAGAGGTAATTGACTTGATTGATACCGAATTAGCAAAAGGCAGCCGATTGGGAGGAGAGTGCGAAGGATTTGTGATTCGGCAAAAAGAAGCTTTCGAAAACGAGGATTTTAAACAAAAGGTCTTAAAATATGTACGCGCCAACCATGTTAAAACCGATGTCCATTGGACCCGCAACTGGAAAAGGGCAAAACTCAAGTACGAGTATATTTAAAAAAGGGATTGAACTCAATTGGGAGGGATTATTACAATGTGATTGGGTACAAAAACTCCAAGTGTGCCCACAAGACCCTATACACCATGCTGAAGGAGATGTATGGACACATACCAAAATGGTGATGGATGCCCTCCTACAATTGTCCGAATTTAAACAACTCCCACTCCCTGAACAGCAAATACTACTAGCTGCAGCTCTCTTTCACGATATTGCCAAGCCACAATGTACCATTGAAGAAAATGGACGTATTAGCTCAGCCAAACATGCCTTAATAGGTGCTAAAGTAACTCGTGAAATACTATGGGATGTAGACTTTGAAGTGCGAGAACAAATTGTTGGGCTAGTACGTTTACACGGACTTCCGATATGGGTGCTAGAACGCTCGAATCCGAATGCATCCGTCATAAAAAGTAGCTTGCGTATCAATAATCACTTACTCTATCTCTTATCTAAAGCGGATATGATTGGGCGTATTTG
>JAHDHP010000095.1:9982-13877 GCA_020631245.1 Bacteroidota bacterium
ACATAAAGTGAAACGAGGAGATCGTAAAAAGGAAGGGCAAATCATTCAGATGGCCTATGAACAAGCCAAAGTATATGCCCGCAAAAAACAGAGCTTCATTTGGAATACTACTGGATTGAGCAAAGATTTACGACAAAAAGTGATAAATGCGCTGCTGCCTTACAATCCTTTCTTCAAAATCGTGTATATTGAAACCAATCTTGAAAGTTTGTTTAGTCGCCGTAAAGGAGAAATCCCTACTGCTGCTATTTATGGGATGATGCGAAAGCTGGAAATTCCACAGTGGGACGAAGCACATACCATTACTTATTTGCGAAATTAAAATCAATAAATATCCCATGAAGTCTTGGAGTCTTTTTTTGTTGTTTGCTCTCTTTTCGATTACGGCTTGTAATAAAGAATCAAGCCCACCCCAAACAGCAGCAGAGGTGTTTTTTGTAACCCCCAACCCCTGTAAAAACTTCATAGAATATGGTATTTTACGCGCCAATGAAACATGGGAGATAAGTTTGCTATCACCTCAAAATGACCTCCTTTTTTCAAATAATATCACCAAAGCCCCTCCAGATACCTACTCCTACGACTTGACAGGTGAGCCTGCTGGAAGCTATCTTTTTGAAATAAAAAAAGACGATTTGGTGTTTCAAAAGGAATTAGTGAAAATGGAGTAGTATCTTTGCAACTCATTGATAAGAACTATGAAATTTGCAAATTACAATATTGCTCCTGAACTGAAGGATAACCTAGCTCGGATTGGTTACAAAAAACCGACAGATATTCAGTATAAAACCATCCCTGTGATTTTGAAGGGGGAGGACTTGCTGGCAATTGCACAAACAGGAACGGGTAAGACCGCTGCTTTTGCCATTCCAATCATTCACCTCATTCATCACATGAAGCGTTCAAATCGATCACTTGGCATCAAGTGTTTAGTGATGGTTCCTACACACGAATTGGCGATTCAAATTACAGATGTGTTTAAAGAGTTGGCAATTAATACGCGTGTGAAGCCGATGTGTTTGATTGGAGGAGTACCACAGCAACCCCAAATCGACCAATTACAAAATGGAGTAGATATTCTTATCACAACTCCTGGGCGTATGTTCGATTTGATTCATCAAAAGCACCTAGAAGTAGAGCAAGTGGAAATATTAGTATTAGATGAAGCAGATTTTATGCTTGATTTAGGATTTAATAAGGACATTAAAGATGTAATTCGTAAATTGCCTCGTAGACGACAAACACTATACTTTTCGGCTACAATTGATGAAAAAATAAAGAAACAAGCGTATTCAATTGTTAAGAAACCGATTCGCATTCAGATTTCTCCAAAGAACCCTGTCAACAAAAATATTGACCATGCTGTAACCTTTGTAGAAATGGATGATAAACGCTTCTTTTTGGAGCGATTTATTAATGAACATTCAAAGAAGAAAATGTTGGTATTTGTACGGACAAAAGTACGTGCAGAACGAGTGGCAAAGGCGATGGAAAGAGTCAATATTAAGACGGAAACAATACATGGTGATAAAGTGCAACAAACGCGTTTTAAAGTGATGCAAAACTTTAGATCTGGAGCCGTAAAAGTATTGATCGCTACCGATGTAAGTGCTAGAGGTATTGATATAGAACAGGTTGACTATGTAATTAACTATGATCTACCTGAAAATGCCGAACAATATGTTCATCGAATTGGGCGAACAGGAAGAGGAAATAATCGAGGGAATGCACTCTCGTTTTGTAGTCCCAAAGAACAACCTTTACTAGAAGCCATTCATGAGTATTTGGGTGAGAAAATTGAGGTACTTGATGTAGATAAAAAAACGTATAAAGACACCGTAGATTTCTCGTTGGATGTCAACGATGATTGGCAAAGCTTGATGAAGATGGCTAGTGAAGAGGAGGAATCTAGCAGAAAGAAAAAGAAACGAAAATAAGTCCAATTGCTATTCATGGTTTTCATGAGTGTAGCTATTTAGCATCCTATTTGCATATTTAGCAATACTTAAAAAAACGAATGATCATGCAAGTCGATAAATTATCCAAAAATTGGCTTTTTCAAAAGCACTCTCAAGAAATTATGAAGAAATGGATGCACCACTTAAAGTATTTCTATTTTATTAGAGCTTGGGGAGGGAATGCAAATGATGGGGACTTATTTACCACTCATATCCGTTTTTCAAATACCAACGATTTATTACAAAAATTAGCTAAATTAGATATCATTTTACCTACTTTCTTTTTGGCTACTTCTCCAGCTATCCCTGGACCTGCTTATGCCAAAAATCAAGTGAGTTTGATGAGTCAAGCAGTTGATTTGTTAAAAGAAAAAAGAAAAATAGGACGCACTAGTTTATGGGGGAAAGATGTGTTTATTGATATTCAAAGACATCTTATCGCCATCTCTGTCTCTGGCACTAAAGATCGTAATTACTTTGAGGTCTCCGAAGAGGACTATCAAGTCTGTCTTTTCTTAGAAGAACAGTTTGATCGCTTTGCTTGGGAAACACATATTGATCGCAGTATGGAAAAGAATGTCTGCTGCATTTCCGAAAAGAGATACCCAGAGTTGTATTAAACATAGAATGTACCAAGTCATTGACCTCACTCACTGGTATCGAAAAGATACCTATCGTTTTTTTCTACCCTACGAAGATCCCTATTTTAATATTACAACCAATATCGAGGTAACAACTCGCTATCAACAATGTAAAGAAGAAGAAAGCCCTTTTTTCCTAAACTTGTTATTTGATATGCTAGTAGTTGTTAATCAAATAGACGCGTTTCGTTTGCGTATTGTAGAAGGGGAATTGCGTTTATATGAAACCATACATACGGGTTCTACTGTCTTACAGCCCGATAATACCTTCAACTTTTGTTATTTTGATTTCCAAGAAGATCGGGCTACCTTTATCGCAACAGGAAAGGAGCGACTCGCTCAACTGAAGAGCCAGAAACCTGTCAACGCGAAAGATTATTTCTATAACACTATTCATTCATCTGTAGTACCCTGGATTCGTTTTACCAGTGTCAAACATGCGCGCAAAGATTCAAAGGGAACGAATGGCATTCCGAAGATCACTTTCGGGAAGTACTTTGAGGAGGGAGACAAAAAAATGCTCCCTGTTTCTGTAGCTGCCCACCACTCCCTTATGGATGGCTATCATGCGGGTTTGTTTTTTACGCAGTTGGAAGAACAAATGATGAAAAAGCTATGAAATTTGTTGCGATCTCAGATACGCATGGGAAACATGCCGAACTAAGCCTACCCGAAGGAGATGTCTTGCTACATGCTGGTGATGTTTCTAATAGAGGGCTACAAGGGGAGGTACAGCAATTTGTACATTGGTTTGCCAAGCAGCCCTTTCAATACAAAGTGTTTATTGCAGGAAATCATGATTTTTACTTTGAAAAAGAAAAGCTCGCTCCTGTCATTTTAGATTTGCCCTCCGATGTCTATTATCTGAATGATAGCGGTATTGAAATTGAGGGAATTAAAATCTGGGGATCACCTGTACAACCCTGGTTTTTTAATTGGGCTTTTAATCGTAAACGCGGAGAGGAGATTCGCAAACATTGGGATTTAATTCCCAATGGAATGGATATTCTAATCACACATGGTCCACCTTATGGTATATTGGACGAAACGGCAAGAAACGAGAAAGTAGGTTGTAAAGATTTAATGGAGCGGGTAGAGTTAGTAAAACCGAAAGTGCATTTGTTTGGGCATATCCATGAGGCCTATGGGGAAACGATGCAGCAAGGCACTCATTTTATAAATGCTAGTGTGCTGAACTTGCAGTATTATCAAGTCAATGATCCGATTGTTTTTGAAATGTAGTCTCTTATGGTATCTCTTCAAAAAACCCCGTCTGCCGATTTTTTCGAACCTTAT
>JAHDHP010000096.1 GCA_020631245.1 Bacteroidota bacterium
AGGGATTGAGGGATTGAGGGATTGAGGGATTGAGGGATTGAGGGATTGAGGGATTGAGGGATAAGAAAAATCATCAGAGATGAAAAAACAAGTATTTTCACAAATTTTATGTGATTTCTAACTAAATCCACTCATTCCTGCAATCACTCATTCACTCATTGTTTTGCGTGAGGGATAGTAGTGGTAGCTTGGTGAAATAGAAAAGTAGTGAACCTTGCTGAAGGGTGGCTGAGCGACGAAGCGAAGACGCACTGAAGCTTAGGTGAACACTTTTTATATGAGCCAACTACAAGCGAATAGCCCGACCTATATACAAAAAGCGCAGTAACCGTGAAACGGTTATTGCGCTTTTTGTATATAGGGCACGCCCAGTTATTGATGATTGGGTGATTGAATGACTGGGTGATTGGATGATTGAATGACTGGGTGATTGAATGATTGAATGACTGGGTGATTGGGTGATTGGGTGGGTGATTAATACCCAAAAATTAGATGGAGATGTCGATTTGTTTTTGTAGCTCTAGCACATCATCTTGAAAAGTTCGATCTGTATCCATTTGGTTTGCAACGGCTTGACATGCATGAATAACGGTACTATGATCTCTTCCTCCAAAATGTTTACCGATGAGTTTTAGTGATGACTCGGTATATTTTTTGGCTAGATACATCGAAATTTGACGTGCTTGTACTACCGAACGACGTCTTGTCTTCCCTTTCATATCTTCGAGGGGGACATTAAAATAGTCTCCTACTTTTTGTTGAATTAGCTCAATAGAAATTTGCTGAGACATATTCTCTACTAGGTTCTTTACGATTAACTTAGCGAGACCTAAATCAATTTCCTTTCTATTGAGGGAAGATTGTGCCATCAGGGAAACGAGTGCGCCTTCCATTTCACGGACATTGGTATTGACATGATAAGCAATATACTCGATGACATTACGAGAGATGTCAATATTTTCGCTATGTAGTTTTTTCTCTAAAATAGCGATGCGCGTTTCGAAATCAGGAATCTGTAAGTCGGCTGTTAAGCCCCATTTGAAACGCGAAACAAGTCGCTCTTCGATCCCTACTAAATCTTTGGGTGGACAATCACAAGTTAGTACGATTTGTTTGCCAGATTGGTGTAGATGATTGAAGGTATGAAAGAAAATATCTTGGGTTCGGCCTTTATTGGCGAAGAATTGAATATCATCGACGATCAGTACATCAATCAATTGATAGAAGTTGACAAAATCGGGTATCGAACCATTTTTTACTGCCTCAATAAATTGATTGGTAAATTTTTCGGAGGATACATACAAGATCATCTTGTCTCGTTGATGTTGCTTGACGTAGTTTCCGATGGCATG
Source organism: Bacteroidota bacterium (assembly GCA_020631245.1). Classification (GTDB taxonomy): domain Bacteria; phylum Bacteroidota; class Bacteroidia; order Chitinophagales; family UBA2359; genus JAHDHP01. The sequence continues at coordinate 1,353 of JAHDHP010000096.1, forward strand.
GGCTAGGTGTGTTTTACCCAATCCTACCCCACCATATAATAAGAGTGGATTGAATGCTGTTCCACCAGGATTTTTAGAAATAGCGACACCTGCGGATCGTGCTAACTGATTGCACTCTCCTTCGATATAGTTGTCGAATGTATAGTTGGGAATGAGTTGGGAATCAATAATCATATCTTTGATTCCAGGAATGACAAATGGATTTTTTATTTTTTCGGCATTTTTCCATTTAACCGATGGTGCTTTACCTTTATTAACAGAAAGTGATGCATCTGGTGGCATTTTATCCGCATCCTTCTCCTCTTTTTCAGCAGGATCAACCACCAACTGATATTCTAACTTGGCTTCCTCTCCTAGTTCGTTGCGAATTACTTTACTTAATAAACTCACATAGTGTTCTTCTAACCATTCATAAAAGAACTGACTTGGCACTTGAATAATTAGCACAGACCCATTAAGTCCCACTGGTTTGATAGGTTCAAACCAAGTGCGGAAACTTTGCTGGCTGACATGCATTGATATGGTATGGAGACAGCTCGCCCATACCGATTCAACGGATTTATTCATACATGTAGGCATAAATTGTGAGGTATAGTATCTATTTCACTTAAGAATTAGATGAAAGACTATCTATATTCAATAATCTCTTAGGGAAAACTAAATTCTCACTTTTTTTTGAATTAAAAAAGATTCTGATTTACTTTTTCTCTAAATTCTTTTATAACAAAGTAATGATTACCCAAACATATAAGCCCCCTTCAATTCTTAAGATAAATAATATTATTAAAAAATAAATTTTTCAATGTCTGTTTCTTCAGGCTTATCTTAATTAAAAGATAAGGTGTGAATTTTCAAACTCTTTTGCACACACCAATACGACTATTGGGCATAGGAATACTATTTTAATTCTAGAAATAGCTAGAATTAAGGCATCACTACATTATTCCAAAGTAGTTGGAGTTGAAAGAGTATTATGAAAATGCTCTAAAACCTAAAATTATATGAAGTCTGTTTTGTCAGAACCCAAACACTACACTAGTGTTGTAGGCAAAGACCCACGGAAAGTACAGCTAAAAGGAAGGATATAAATAAGTAAGTTTTGCTGTAAACCCGTAAAGAAAACTAAACTGTTAGAAATAGAAAGAGACTATTGAAACAGTAAGTTAAATGTAAGTATAATAGGAGGAAAACTAATAACAGAGATGTTATTATTTTCTTAAAAAAAACAAAAAAAGTCGGGGTGGCAGGATTCGAACCTGCGACCCCCTGCTCCCAAAGCAGGTGCGCTAACCGGACTGCGCTACACCCCGAAATCAAAGTAGAAAGTTCTACTTTATTTCAAACGACTAATTATTATAAAGAACAAAAAACGCTAAAAAAATTAGCGGTGAGGGCGGGATTCGAACCCGCGGTACTGTTTCCAGTACGTCAGTTTAGCAAACTGGTGGTTTCAGCCACTCACCCACCTCACCGAGCGGAGTGCAAATATAAGGGATAATTTTCAAAATCACAGCATCTCGCAAAAAAAAATGATGCTTTTTTCTGTACCCTTTTATTTGCCTAAGTTTCATTGCCTCAACGCTTCAATTTATGAAATAATTCCCTTTAAAAGAAAAAAGTTTTTTTTTCCTTCAACTCAGTAGAAATAGAGGTCATGTATGGCTACAAAATATTATTCGTTAAAAAACTTTAATTAATTCAAAACATTATTTATCTTAAATCTCACATTATAATTCACCTCTGTTTATCTAAATTAACCTGCTAAATCTGTCTTATACTATGAATATTCGTGCGATTATTGTAGAAGATGAAATTCACAATCAAAAAAACCTACAAGCAATTATTGAGAATTTTTGTCCTGATGTAGAATTATTAGAAATTGCTGACTCAGTAGATAAAGCAGTGAGTGCTATTCAACGACTTCGTCCTGACCTTGTTTTTTTGGATATTAAGATCAAACTAGGAACGGGCTTTCAGGTATTAGAAAAGATACCAGACTACGATATATCTGTCATTTTTATAACTGCTCATGATCGTTTTGCGAAAAAAGCTTTTAAATACCCTACGATTGATTATTTATTGAAGCCAATTGATGTAAATGAATTGGTTAAGGTGGTTGAAAAAGTCAAGAAAAAAAAGCGAGAACAAATTCGCGCTCGACGCGAATTAGCCTTGCTGCAAAATATGCGTAGTGATATAAAAAAGATAACGGTTTCTTGTGCCGATACGAACTACTTTATTCCTATCCGCTCGATTATTATGTGTGAAGCATCAAATAACTATACGACCTTTTTTCTTTCCAATGGTGATAAAATCACCTCTGCCAAAACACTTAAATTATACGAGCAAAAGTTGGAAGGGAATGCCTTTTTTAGAGTGAGCAAATCACACTTGGTCAATACCGAATATATCCGTTCTTATAAACGGTCAGGATTTCCGCATGTGATATTAGAAAACAAAACAGTTGTTAAAGTGTCTCAAACGAAAAAAGAAGACTTACTGAAGTTTATGGCAGAAGTCTTTTAAGGAAAATAAAATAAATAACTAAGAAGCCGACCATCTACGCGCTTGTCGCCATTGCACATAGCGCGTAAATAACCACACAACAAGTAAGCAGCCAATCACTAATAGTATACATAGTCCCCAAAACCATAGTTTGGCCCAAACGGGTTGTTTGATAGTAAAAGGGAAATAAACAGTAGGGCCTGTTTGTTGATGGTTTTCATAATAGGCTTTTACGGCTAAGGTATATACCCCTGCTGGGAGGTTGATATAATTGGCTCCCTGTTCTGGGATTGTTCTCCCCCACTCTTCATCATACCCTTCCAATTGATATAAAAACTTTGCTTTTTGTGGACTTGCATAGCTGATGCTTTCGAATTCAAAGCTTAGGTTATTATCTGCATAATCTAATACAGGATGCTGGGGCAACTGTGTACGTGGGTCAATCAAATCGGAGTAGGCGATCCAATCGGTTTCTTCTAGGCCTACTTTTACCTTCTTAATACGTACTATGGGTTTTTCGTTTGCCTTCGCCTTTTGCAAATAAGCTGGAATATCTAAATGACTTACTCCTTGTGGGCTTCCCAACCACAGTCCTTGTTCTTGGTGATCGAAAAACATGACTCCTGTACATTCGATGGGTAAAAAACCTTCTGAAGCACCGATATTATAACTGTGTATTACCTTCGGAGCTTTGGCTGTATCAATCCGAAAATAATCAACGCCTTTAGCAGTTGCCAACCAAGCATCTTCTCCCACTATTTCGATACCGTAAATATTGCTTGTACTAAAGCCATCTTTTTCATTGAAGTGAATCGCATATTTTCCATCATACCGCGACAAGCCTCCTTGCACATTGATCAACCAGAGATTGCCCGCTGCATCATGATCCATATCTCCTACAAAACCAATAGAGCTACTATGTCCAATTAGTTTAAAAGAATCAATTGCCGCTTCAAAGCGATGTAGTCCCTCTCGATTGCTCACCCATAATCGTCCTTTCCCATCTTCATGCATCGCAAATATGGGATGACCTCCGCGAATATCTTCTGCTAGTATATATTGTTGTGATTTTGTGTTTTGATACCGATACAATCCCAAAGCAGTATTGACCCACAAGCTTTGATCACCTGCAATTAACAAAGAAGATACAGGAATCGCATTGCCCGACGAATCCTTAAACGATATATTTCCAAATGTTTGTCCATCATAACGATGTAGCCCCTTTTCGCTACCTATATATATATGTCCCTTTGCGTCTTCCACCAATGCATTTACCTTTGTCAACTTATCAGGCGCATTCTCTCCTGCATAATTCGTACAAGAATCACCTTCACAAATAGAAAATCCATTTTGATGATAGCCCAACCATAAGCGTTCTTTCTTATCTTTTAAGATACAACGCGCCTCAGCACTCTCTAATAAATTGTCAGTGTCATAATGAGCAAAAGCAAAACCACTAAACTTGGCCACGCCTTTCTCTGTATTAAACCAGATATTCCCTTCGTGGTCTTCCAAAATTTGTCGATAATCCATCCCCCAACGACTGACGATTGTCTGAGCATATCGTCCATTAAATACACCTTCCGAATGTGGGTCAATCACGATAAACTGCTCCTTATGATAAACTATCAATCCCAATTCAGTACTCAACCACACATTATTTTTTGAATCTACGAACACCCGATTAATTCGATTCGTCGTTATACCATCAGCACTTGAAAATTTCTTAAATGTCCCCTTTTCATAACAATATAGCCCCCGCACCGTCGCCATCCAAATACGTCCTTCCCCATCTGCTTGTATATTGTGTACTACATTTTTGTGTAATTCTTTTGGGATACGCGAATTATCAAAATTACCATTGGCATACTGAAACAATCCTTCATCTGTTACCAACCAAATCTGTTTTCCTACCCGCTCAATTTGATGAATTTGTGTGGTTTGTTTACGCGATTTCGTGAGATTAAAATACTGCCCATTTTCATAAAATATCAAGCCTCGAATACTTGCTAATAAAGTAGTGTCTTCCCCTTCTTCTTTCAAATGTCCGTACAAATAATTGAATTCCAAGTTCTTATTATAGGGTAATGAAATAGGATGATCTTTATCCACTCTAAAAACCGTATCTCCTTTTCGTATCCACAAAGGCTCATACTGGTCTCGATAAGCCAATACACCACCTGCATCTCCTCCATACCTCGTCATACTATCACTACTAATTTGATGAAACCGTCGGCCATCATACAACATCAAAGTAGCACTATTATACCCTTGTCGTGCCTTCAACCACAAATTGCCCGATTCATCTTCATGAATACTTGTTATAGGACTTTGACCTAAACCATCTTTCTGCGAATACTCCTTAAATTCTGTCCCATCAAAACGATTCAAACCCGCATTGGTACTAATCCAGATATAGCCCCTTGTGTCCTGATACAAGGTATGTACGGCAGAAGAACCTAGCCCTTCTCCAATTCCATAATGAGTAATGCTATAATCTTTTGCTTGTACAAACGAGGCATAAACTAGTACATAGCAAAGGACTATAAACCTGTGTAAATGATACTTGTTTTTCATATTCAAATTTTATAGTACGTAAAGATAAAACATCCTGCCAAAACCACAACTAAAAGTTTAGTTAAAAAACCTTAATGGGTATATATTCTCTTGAATTTAGTCCTTTCGCTTTTTTTTGCTTACCCCCCAAAAACATATTACCTTTGCGCCCATGATAACAAATGATCAAATTAAGTCACTGGCGAAGAAAATTTCTTCCCTAAAACAATATCTTTGACGTCACTAACCGTCAATATGAAATCGAAGAGGAAGAAGGCATAGCAGCAGACCCCAATTTTTGGAATGATCCCAAGCGTGCACAAGTAATTTTAAAATCTATTAAGCAAAATAAATACTGGTGTAACTTATTTAATGAAGTCAATACCAGCTATGAAGATTTAGTAGTATTACACGAGTTTGCTCAAGAAGGAGAAGCGGAAATAGAAGAGGTAGATGCACAGTACACGACTGTAAACAAAGCGGTTACAGCTCTAGAACTAAAATCGACTCTCAATGAACCCGAAGATCAAATGGATGCTATCCTTACGATCAATGCGGGAGCGGGAGGTACAGAGAGTTGTGATTGGGCAGCCATGTTGATGCGTATGTACGAAATGTGGGGCAAGAAAAAAGGCTTTACCCTACGCGGCATATCTCAACAAGATGGAGATGTAGCTGGTATTAAATCGGTTACTTTAGAATTTTCAGGTCAATTTAGCTATGGTTATTTAAAAGGAGAAAATGGTGTACATCGTTTAGTCCGAATTTCGCCTTTCGATTCGAGTAAAAAAAGACATACTTCTTTTGCCTCCGTTTTTGTGTACCCGCTTTTGGATGATACTATTGAAGTTGAAATCAATCAATCTGATTTAGAGTGGGCTACTTTTAGGGCAAGTGGTGCAGGAGGACAGAATGTTAACAAGGTAGAAACAGCCGTTCGAGTACGACACAAACCTTCTGGTATAATCGTAGAATGTCAACAACAACGCTCGCAGGGACAAAACCGTGAAACAGCTCTTAAAATGCTAAAATCACGCCTCTACGAAATTGAGTTACAGAAGCAAAATGAAGAAAAAGCGAAGGTAGAAAGTAGTAAGCAAAAAATAGAATGGGGGTCACAAGTTCGTAATTATGTGCTCCATCCATATAAATTGGTAAAGGATTTGCGCACTCAACATGAAACCAGCAATGTAAATGCTGTTTTAGATGGTGATCTAGACCCATTTATTCGCGAAATGTTACTCTATAGAAAAGCGTAAGTACCTGAACATAAATTATTCGACAAAAAATAACCACATAAGGCAGATAAGAAGCATAAGAAGTTCATTGATAAATATCCAATTATCTTAATAGCAAGAAGAACTAAGTACACATAAGAGTCGTCAAAGACGACCCCTAATGTGGGCTTTGATCCTCTTTAATAAAGAGTATATTTGAAGGCTATATGTATATCTTATGTGACTTATTTTTCTTATGTGGTTCAATTTGTTGATACTCGTATGATGTCGGAAAACTTTTGTCCATGTACGTAACTTACTACTTCTGTTATAACTTGAAGCACTACTAAATTATTACCACAGCAGACTCTAAAACAATTACTTATGACTAATGAAGAGTTGCTAGAAATTATCAAAGAAGCCAGCGAGAAGAAAACAACTAATCTCTCTTTATTTAATAAGGGGATTAGTGTGCTTCCACCAGAAATCGGTAACCTAACCGAACTGGAACAACTCGACCTGAGTGATAATAAACTAGAAACACTTCCTCCGCAAATAGGTAAGCTTGTTAAACTTCGCACTCTCAATTTAGAATATAATGAGCTGAATAAACTCCCTTCCCAAATAGGCGAACTCGCTAGTTTGGAAGAGTTGGATATGGGGCGTAATCGCCTAGAGAAACTCCCTGATCAAATTGGAAAACTCACGAACTTACAAAAGTTGACACTTCGTGCAAATAGCTTAAAAGCATTGCCTGATAGTATAAAATACCTGACCAAACTACGGGAATTAGATATTTCCGAAAACTCCTTTCAATCACTTCCTCCAAGTATTGGCAATCTCCGAAAATTGATTCGACTAAATGCATGTGAAAATAGCATTACCAACCTCCCTGCTTCCATGGCCAACCTTTCGCGACTCAATCATTTGGATGTGAGTTATAATAATATCTCCAAATTCCCTCCCAATCTATCGAGTTGGAACAATATGCAGATTCTAGATCTGTCGAATAACAAAATTAAAACAATACCGTCAGCAATAGAACACCTGCACGAATTGGTATCGCTGTATATAAAAGATAATAATTTGCAGTCGCTACCCAGAGAAATAGGTAATTTATCGCGTTTGAAAACGCTTGATTTGGCCTATAATAAAATAAAAAAACTCCCTATCACCCTCATAAATCTATATAACATTCAAGAAATTGATGTAACGGACAACCCACTCGAAACACCACCCCGTAGTGTTGCCGACCAGAGTTTGTATGCTATGATGCTTTATTTGGCTTATGGAGTAGATGTATCTATCGAAGAGAAAATTTACCGACTTGACCTTAATATGAGCAAAGAGATGGTTTATGTACTAAAGCCTTATCTCAGCTTTTTTGTAGAGTACGAACAAGCTGTCAAAAATAGATCAGTACAAGTAGAATTTGTAAATATACCCACCGGTTTACGCTTAGAAACCATTTTCATGGACATTATGGATTTAGAAGAAACCCAACATCACTTACAGTCCTATCTGCGTTTCTTACAATCACCTGCTAGTCACCTTACTTTCTCAACTGAAACTCATTTGACAGAAGAAGCACAAATTGTGCAAAAGAAGCATTTCCAAAAGATATTGAAGTTTACCCAACAGCTTCTCAAACATCAATCCTTGAACCGCAAAGCTTTAAATCAAATCATTGATGAAATTTGTGGCTTACTTCATGCTAAAATCCAACAGGAAAAGCCTGACTTTGGAAATAATAATCCTGGTCCGGCATAGGGGTAGACCTATGTGTCTACCCAAATAAAGGTTTAGGGCAGACACACAGGTCTGCACCCTACAAGACAAACATAAGATTTGCCCCTACTTAATTTTCTTAGCAACGACATGAAAGATATGCCAGTGTTTCAATTCTTTGCTCGTTGCTGTTTCACAATCTTTTTCTTCTTCTTCCCAATAAACAATTTCAAAATTCTTAAAGAGGCGTTTTACTTCTTTCTCTGAATGTAATGTTAGATTTTTCCAATCGTCGCGATCTCCAAAAAATTGCCCAGCAAACCAACCTCCTTTTTTTATTGAAAAAACGATATGCTTCCATAAGTTATTAAACTGATCTTTAGGACAGAAAGGGAGTGAAAAACTCGCATTGACCAAATCTGCCTCTTCCCAATAGGCATTCTCAAACGGACGACATTGATAGAGTAAGCGTTCTTGTAGTGGTGTAGGTATTTTCTTGAGTAAAAATTCAAAGGCAGTTGGTGAACTATCAATAGCCATCACCGTCCATCCTTCTGATAATAATTGAAGGGTATCTTGTCCACTTCCACAACCTAAATCAACAGCATAAAATGCTTGATTTGCTTTTTCTATATTTTGCAGAGCTATAACCAGTGTTTTTCTAGGAGTAAGTTTTTTTTGCTGCTTATAATAATCTTTCCACGTTTTTTTTGGTGTTTTTTTCATATACATTTTTTTGACTCATTGAAAGATCATTCACATAGATTGATTACTTATCAACGTTGGTTTAAAACCAAGTACAAAAGGCTTATAGAAACAGCTAACTAATTAGTGTTCGTTACTTTAAAGTTGCAAAAAATAACAAATATAAAAATTCGATTTTTCGGTTACTTTTGCCAACTAATTGCATCTTAACTTCGTTTAGTTAATCGATTCTATCAATAATGATGTTTATAAGTTATTCAATGAGTACACGTGTGTCTTACATATCACATTCTACTTAACATTAATAAAAAAATAATTGTTTATTATTTTTTCAGTTACAACGCTAAACTTATAACATACGTGTCATTTATGCAATAAATTTCTGTTAAAAGTATTATAAAATTAATAATTATGTTTAAAAACATTATGCTTTGTTTCCTCCTAGTCATAGGACTTAGTGCATTTTTATCACAAAATGCGATGGCTCAAAACAATGTAAAGGTTAGTTGCAAAAAGAAAAACGACATTCACTGTCTAAAAGGGCAAGAGGTGTTATTTATATCAGGAATGGTAAAGGATATAGCCACTAAAACACTATTATCAGGTAAGGAGCTGCATTTTGCCAATAGTGGTTCAGGTGTACTTTATGCCAATATTACAGCAACTGGACATTATGCCATTGCCATTGACAAAGAGGCTTTGGAGGGTGTGTCTAATTTAGCAATTCAGATTGAAGGTTATGATACATTTGTCTTAGGCAATATTGATGCATCTACTGCGACCTACCTCAATAGAGATTTGTACTTACAAACATTGGCAACAATCAAGCCTATTGAAGTGGAAGTGGAAAGAGCTGGACTAAATGAGTCGCCAGATAATCCGTTTATTTTGCGATTCTAAACCACAAAGGACACAGAGAGGGAACACGGAGGGCACAGAGAGGAACTTGGAATGTGCGAGGTGCGAGGTGCGAGGTGCGAGGAAATTTAGAAGGTAAGAGTGTTTTCCCCTTTTGTACAACTTATTTTGATGTTTTTTCAAGAAAAAACGTCGCATATCTTTCGTGTTATACCTTTGTAAAAGCGATTCTTTGCAAAATATACGATGTAAATGAAGTGTAAAAGTACTTCCGTCGCACGTTTTCCGCGTTATAACTTTGTAAAAGCGACGCATTTGATAATAACTTATATATAGTAAGAGGAAAAGGTACGCTCATCACACATCTTCTGCTACATACACAGATGAACAATGATATAAAACTGCCTCGTAGAGGCGATACATTGATTAAATATACTGTCACGAGACTACTCTAGCCTCATAGAGGCTATATGTTGTTTTCTCTTTGTATGGTGGTAGACGACTATAATGAATAAAACATACAAGCTCTACGAGCTTGGTGGGTGGTTTCTTCATCCTTTCAATCAACGTGTCGCCTCTATGAGGCTAATAAAATTGTTGCGTAACGCCCATTCAATCATCCAGTCATGCAATCACCCAATCACCATTTTGCGTGAGGGATAGCAGTGGTAGCTTGACTGCACAGAAAGGTAGTGAGGCTTCACCTAGCAGGGCTGACGGAGGAAGACACTGCTAGGTGACATAGCCGAACACCTTTTCTGCAAGGCAACTACAAACGAATAGCCCGACGTGTATAAAAAAAGCGCAGTTATTTGCCACCGGCAGAAACGCTAATGCAAGCAAATAATTGCGCTTTTTTTATACTCGGCACGCCCAGAAAATGAGAGAATGTGGGATTGTGTTGTTGAGTTACTCTTAAGCTAATGCCTTTCCATAGGCTTCTTTGTATCGATCAATTGTTGGGTGCATGACCCTAAAGAATAGGGGTGGAAATAAGGAAAGGACAACCATTCCTGGGTAGCCTGTTGGCATTTGTGGAGCTTCATCGAAATGGCGAAGTACTTGGTATTTGCGGCTTGCTTTGTAGTGGTGATCGGAATGGCGAGTGAGTTCGAAAAGTAGTAAGCGGCCCATTACGTGATTCGAGTTCCAAGAGTGTACGGGTAATACTTTCTCATAACGACCATTGGCTTTTTTCTCGCGGCGTAATCCGTAGTGTTCTACATAATTGACCGTTTCTAAGAGTAAGAATCCCATAACGGCAGCTCCGATGAAACAGATGGTTCCTAATCCTCCAAAGAAGGCGTAAATAAGTGCTACAAAAGCCACTTGTATCACTTGATACCAAATCATTTCATTGTGGATAGAGAAGAAGGGTAATTTCTTTTTTTCTAAACGTTCTGCTTCTAATTTCCAAGCGGAGATATAACTACCTATAACTGACTTAAACCAAAAAAAGTAGACTATTTCGCCTCTGTCGGCAGAAGCAGGATCTTCTTCGGTGGCCACATGACGGTGATGTCCGCGATTATGCTCAATAAAGAAGTGCATATAGAGGGTGGTCAGTAGTAATGCTTTTGACATAAACTGTTCGTGCTTGGTGCTACGATGCCCTAATTCGTGGGCGACATTAATACCTAAGATGGAACAGGCAACTCCCATTGCGAGGGTACGCCCTACGATTTCGTAGGTGGCTAAACCTGGTTGGGTAATCGAGAATAGAAAACAAACTATTAGAAAATATTGCAGGGGGACCATTGCCCAGACTAACCAATCGTAAATGGGATCTGCTAAAGCCATTTTTTCTTCTGCAAGTGTCATATTTTCTTTGGTGCCTGTCAACACTAATTCGACTGCTGGTATGAAGGCAAATACAAATACAATGGCGAACCAAGTCCATAAACCTGGTAGACTAAAACTAATAAGTAGTACCGTAGGACCGAGGAGTATCATTAGGTACTTCAGCGCATAAAAATTCATTGGCAAGCATTTTAGAAAGTGAATAAAGGGGGCGCGTTAAAGATGGGTATAAACATTAATACATGAAAATTACTAAAGTTAAGCCAAAAATGCAATTTTCAGCAGGACTTGATGCCTACTTCGCCTTATTTTTCTGCTTCTAACCATATTTTTGTCTTCAAAATGGCTGCAACGCTAAGCGAATCGGTGATTTCACCACGCATGACCATTCTAAAAGCTTCTTCAAAAGGCAATCGTTTAACGCTTATATCTTCGGTATCTTCATGTTCTGTTTCTCCGAGTTCTAAATCTTGTGCCACGTATATATAGGCGTATTCATCACTCACTGAATTGGTAACATGCATTTCGAGTAATTGTTGCCAACGATGGGCTTTCAAGCCTGTTTCTTCTTGTAATTCGCGCATCGCTGTTTCTAAAGGATCACTTCCCATTGGACATCCTCCTTCGGGTATTTCCCAGCTATACTGCCCTAGTGGATAACGGTATTGCCCTACCAACCAGGTATAGCCTTCTTTATCGAGTGGAATAATGCCAATGGCGAGGTTTTTAAAGCGCACTACCCCATAGATGCCGTCTCCTCCAGATGGATTAATGACTTGGTGTTCGGCGACATTGATCCAGGGATTAT
>JAHDHP010000097.1:0-11677 GCA_020631245.1 Bacteroidota bacterium
CATAAATATGCCTGAAGCAAAATCAGGGATATACTATTTAACCATCCTAAACAATACCAATCAGACAACCTTCAAGTTAATTAAAAGATAACTGCTTACAACGGTCTCGTATATGCGGCGTGACCAGCTTTTGCTGGGCATGACCGTCATATACATTGTTTTGGGTCGTTTTTATTCATTAAAACAAATATCTGTTTTTCTGAATCATCTATAAATTCCTCCTCTTCAAAACTTCCAAACTTATGAATAATTGTAAAACCATTTTGCTTCAAGTATGAATCTAGCGTTGAATATTTATTTACTAGGACGAAAATGCCTCAACACCGTTCCACCACCTACAAATAACCAAACATACTCGAAGAAAATAAGTATCTCATTCGCTGCCATCATCCACAAATGAAGCCCAATAGCAGCAACAATCAATAACACCAAAAGGGTAAGTAATAATTTATGATAGCGCATTTTAATAATAGGAATAGAAAAGATCACCACCATGACAAAAAAGCACAGCAACCAAGCGATCTCACCCGACACTAAACTTACCTGTGCAATAAAGATTTTCCAAAACTCTATCAACACTAATAAGGAACTAACAAATATCAATGCCTGTCGTTTCTCTATCGAACTTAATTCACTCATCATTATTGGTTTATATTACTATAGTAGCTCTCCAATCTCTAAACCCACAATACTCCCACCAACCACCAATCCGCTTATAAAAATCCATCCGCCCATACTTATAATTTCCTACCCAATGGTAGCGAAATAAAATATCTTCCCACTCCCCGTGACCACTATAATCATGTGACTCAAAATAAAATACCTGCCCCCGAAATTTACACACCTGTCGTTCTCCTACACTCCCCACATGAAAAGGAATAAACCAAATAATAAAACCAACTATTATTAGTAGAAGAAAAAGACAGAATTTTAGAACGCATTTCATCATTTAGCATTATATTTTGCTGCTACCTATAAATTAATAAATCCTCCATCTTTAAAAGCTGGAATTAAATGCTTAAACATAGAAAGACGAACTTCCTCATTCGGATAATCTAAGGTATAAATGCCATGCTCATTAACAGCTTTGATCGTTAAATAACCTGTTTGAAACAACAAACTCTTAACACCAATATCCTCAATATTATAACTCTCAAATACGGTATCATCCACCTGCATATTTTCCAATTGATACACAAACCTATCTTTCAATAAATGAATGAGGAAACTAGGCGTTCCAGATCTAAACCAAAAGTTACGAAGTCGTTGTTCTTCTAAAAAACATAAAATAGAAAAGGGATTGTATACAAACTGCTCCCCGTCCCAACTATAGCCATTATACCACGTTTTTATAGCCTGCCATAACTCTTCCTTACCCATCTTTTTGTTTGTAGCAATAAGCTGAATAGGTGCCTCAAAATAGGTTTTAACTTCTTCGGGAGCATAGCCCACCAAATAGTTAAAGCGAGAATTTAGGCTAATATCTAATAGATTATTTAAGTCTGAAAAGATAGAAACCTTACTAAACTTAGAAACACCAGTAACAAATAAAAATCGGATTTGACGCTTTGCATTTTTTAGAACAGCATAAAAGCTTTTCAATAACTGCTGGTTAGCCTTCGCTTGTGGAATATCATTTAAATAGTCAATAATTGGTTTATCGTATTCATCTATTAAAATAACCACTTGTTGGTTCACTGCCAATTTATCAATCAACTCTCGAAAAGCAGGTCCAGCATAAGATTGTTCAATATGAATATCATGTGCAGCCCCAATACGACACAACTCTTGTACAATAGCTTCTTCTAAACCCAAACTCTGATAGCCAATCGTATTAAAGGTAATATGTACAACTGCATACGATTGCCATTCTACGCGGATAGCCCGACCAAGTCGCAGTGCTGCCATCCGTTTAGTTCATGCGAAGACGCATGAACGGGCGGGTGGCAGTATTGCGACTTGGGCACGCCCAACTATTTAAACAAATTAATCATAGAATTATAAATATTGCGTAGATCAAAGCCTGTTAACTCTGCTAAAGCTGCTAGAAAAATAACCACTGAAGCCGCCTTGATCCACAAGGTTTCGTACCAATGTTGACGCATTGGATAATCGTCACGAGAATTGCTTGTAGAGAGAAGTGGCTGTGTAACTGTTGGATTTGCTTCTTTGGCTTGACGTTGCCGTTCTCGATCTTGATTCGTTTCAATACCCATCAATAAATCGCGCACGAGCATCTTTTTGCGAAGAGCTGATACCAAAATATACTCCTCTCCTACCTCTTCATAAAACAACAGATCATCGTAATCCAATACGACTCGTCCCTCTTCATCAACTGGTATTTTACTCTTAATTTCTATATTACTCAAGCGGCTGTGAATCACCTCAAACTGGGCACGAATGAAAGACAAGAGATCGCGCTTATTGCCACGACCAGCGATATTAATATAAATTCGTCGCTCTTCGGGATCGGCTTTGATGAACGCATCACACTGCGATTTGCGAATGACCACTCCATTGCGCCAGTAATCGCGATTGCGGATGAGGTGATGCACTTTTACAATAAATCGAGACATAATACTACTGGGCATCACATCGTAATGATACTGAAAGCGAACCGTTTGCGCCGCCGAATATTTCCAGTCAATTTTAGGGCGATCTATTGGGAAAGCTCCAGGTACAAAAAAAGTATCTCGCACATCGGGCACTTGATAACATAGTTCAAAACGCGCCATCATATCCATGATATAAAAGCGTTCGCGTTCACTAGGATATTTATCAGGCTCTAAAATTTTGATAATCTCCCGAACCGTTAATTTACCTTTTCGTCGAATGAGTTTGTGAGAAGAAATGATTTGATAGACCCCTTTTGTTACCCATTCAGGATTCAATACTTGCGTTTCTCCTAAACGAATATCTGCTTTTCCAAAGTTGAGCATGACTCCCAAATCATGCAACAAACGCATGAGGGATGACATACTTTCTTTGCCAAAATTACTATCTACTTCTTTACACAACTTCTCGTATTCCTCGTAAGAGATATAATCATCATTGCGCTCTTCCAGCACCTGTTTGATATCGAAGTAACTCTGCGGTAGTAGATCGTCAATATGGGGTAGTTGCCCTACTGCTCGTTTGATTAAGCGTTTTAATTCTCCAATTCCTGTATTCTCTACACAAGAAGTCTCTACAAAACCAATAATATTGGGATATTTATCGGTAATTTCTCCTTTAGGAATATCAATACGGTGTACTTCACATTTATTGGCTACTACTACAATGGGCACTTCGCCCGCATAAGAACGAATCAACTTGAGCCAATATTCCAACTCCGAATCTCCATATTTATCTTCTGCTCTAGGATTAATAACCAGTACATAAGCACTACGAGAGGTCATAAAAAATTTATGGGTCGCGTGCATAATTTCCTGCCCTCCAAAATCCCAAACATGTAATCGAACTCGTTCATTATTGCCACGTCGAACAAACCAATCGTGAATTCCAATTCCATCGGTTTTAGGCTCCATTCGGTCAAACTCTCCAGTCGTTAGGCGACGAATCAACGAGGTTTTACCTACTGCCCCTGAACCAATAAATATCAACTTCGCTTCTAATAAAGGCTTATTGAGTTTACTTGCTTGAAGATCAAAAATATATTGAATCAATCCTTGTGGATCGCGAGCAAACACTTCATCGGGCGCGCTAAAGCGATTCCCTATTAGATTGAGTCCTCGATCCCATTCTTTATCTGTTTGATTAGGCTTTAGGTTTTTGAGTACTTCTATTTCTTTGGGTAAGGTACTAAGGTGATTATTGCGTAAATCAAGTACTTCTAAATGATACAAATTACCAATTGTAGGAGGCAGTGCATTGATTTGGTTATCGGCCAATAATAGTTTACGCAGTTGCACCAAACTACCTATCTGCTGATGTAAATTGCTAATATCACATCCTTCTGCATCCAAGATTTGAAGTTGCTTTAGAAGATCAATGTCGGCAGGTAATTTACGGATAGGATTATTACTAACATACAATTCCTGCAAGCGTTCTGTTTGACAAAGATAGCTTGGTAGAGAACTGATTTTATTGTCATTTAAATGGAGCTTCTGTAGGTTTTTGAGAAAACGCAGAGGCTTTGGAAGACTTGTCAATCGGTTATTTGCCAAATTGACCACACGTAAATGGTTCAATTTACCAAACGACTTGGGTATTCCTCCCAATTGGTTGTGGCTCAAATTAACCTCTTGCAATTGAGATAGCTTTCCCATTTCAGCGGGTAAAGTACTCAACTGATTATGTTGAAGATATAAGCGTTTTAGCTGCTTGAGTTCCAATATTTCTTTTGGAACTTGTCGCAACCCTAAGCTACTGAGGTTAAGAGTCGTCTCATGACTTTCTTTTGCCTCCATAATCTTCTGCAATGCTTCTTGATAGTTTTCTAACATGGGCAAAAAACCAATACGATATATAGGTAAAATTAACCAACAAAGGTAATATAAATCATCTATTTATACTACCCCTTTTTTAGCTCTTTCAAAGCAGATATAATATAAGAAGCTCCTTCCCCCTAACAAGTAAGTAAAATTAGGCACTCCCTGTCCATTTTAGCAATATAAATGAGCTAAAAATTTGGTATCTTTGCGGTTTTAATAGATAGCAAATTTTTCAAAGCAATGAAAATATCATATAACTGGTTAAAAGAATACCTTCCAATAGACCTAGCTCCTACACAGGTGGGTGAAATTTTAACTGGCACAGGACTCGAAGTAGAAGGAATAGAGAAGGTAGAGCAAGTAGAAGGCGGATTAGCAGGAATTGTAGTCGGATTAGTAAAAACAGCCGAACAACATCCTAATGCAGATCGATTACGTGTTACAACTGTAGATGTTGGCGGAGAAGAAGACCTCCCTATTGTTTGTGGTGCTCCTAATGTTGCTGCAGGACAAAAAGTAGTAGTTGCTACTGTTGGATCGACCCTTTACCCTACAAGTGGAGAATCTTTTAAAATTAAAAAGAGTAAAATTAGAGGCGAAGTATCTATGGGAATGATCTGTGCGGAAGACGAAATTGGATTGGGTACTGATCACGATGGCATTATCGTTTTACCTGAAACTGCAACCATCGGACAAGCAGCCAAAGAGGTATTCGACCTCAAAGAAGATTATATTTTTGAAATTGGGCTAACTCCCAATCGCTCTGATGCGACTAATCATGTGGGAGTAGCTAAAGATTTAGCAGCAGCCCTTCAAACCAATCACAATAGTACCCAACAAGTACAACTCCCTTCGGTTGATGCCTTCCAAGTAGCGAATGAAACACTACCAATAGTTGTAGAAGTAAAAAATACCACTAGTTGCCCTCGTTATGCGGGTGTTTCGATTACAGGTGTAACGGTCAAGCCTTCTCCTGACTGGATGCAGCAATACTTACAAGCAATTGGTGTTCGTCCTATCAACAACATTGTAGATATTACCAACTTTATCTTACATGAATTAGGACAACCTCTTCATGCATTCGACGCTGATAAAATTACAGGCGGTAAAGTAATCGTTCAAAACCTCCCTACGGGTTCTCCATTCGTGACACTTGACGAGCAAGAACGCAAACTACATGCGGATGATTTGATGATTTGTGACGGTGAAGGGAAAGGCATGTGTATCGCAGGGGTTTTTGGAGGAATTCACTCAGGTGTAACGGACACAACTACAAGTATCTTCCTTGAAAGTGCTTGTTTCGAAGCGATCAATACCCGCAAAACTGCTACTCGCCATGATTTACGTACAGATGCCGCTATTCGCTTCGAAAAAGGGGTAGATCCAAATAATACGCTTTATGCTCTCAAGCGTGCTGCCTTGCTTATCTGTGAATTTACTGGTGGGCAAATTGCCTCTCAAATTGTAGATATTTATCCACAAAAGATCGAGAAACCTATCGTCTCCCTTCGTTTTGCAAGAGTCAACAAACTGATAGGAGTAGCTATTCCTCCTGCTGAGGTCAAACAAATATTAGTTGCCTTAGAAATGGATATTATTGAAGAAACAGAAGAGGGCTTAAAAGTAGCTGTAGGAACTAACCGTGCTGATGTACTTCGCGAAATCGACTTAATTGAAGAAGTGTTGCGTATCTATGGTTTTAACAAAGTTCCTATTTCACAAAGTCTAAAATCGGCTATTTCTTATAGTCCAAGAATTAGCAATTATAAAGTTAAAAATAAGATCGGTGATTTCTTAGCCAGTAATGGGTACTACGAAATGATGGCGAATTCGATTACCAATGCCGCCTATTATTCAGAAGAAGAAACAGGAGTCGTAAAACTCCTCAATAGTATGAATGCTCATTTGGATGCTCTACGCCACAATATGTTATTTTCTGGATTAGAAGCGATTCGCCACAACCAAAACTACAAAACCACCGATCTTCGTCTATTCGAATTTGGTCGTACCTTCCATACCTATGAAGCCAATGAACAAACACAGTATGAGGAACAAGAACATCTTACGATTTTCTTAAGTGGAATGGCAACACCTGAAAGTTGGCAGGGAAAACAACAGGCTTATACTTTCTTCGATATCAAGGAAATATGCCTCCAAATTCTTCACCGATTAGGAATCAATAGCTATCAAACTGCCTCACTAGATTCTCCTTATTTTAGCTATGGCTTAGCGTTCAAACAAGGCAAAAAACGCCCATTAGTGCAGTTTGGTGCAGTTAAAAATAGTATTGGCAAGCAGTTTGGTATAAAAAAGGAAGTATACTATGCTGATTTTCACTGGGATAACATCTTGGCAGCTTTGAAAAATGTAAAAATAAAGTTCCAAGAAATTCCAAAATACCCTAATGTTCGTCGTGACTTAGCACTACTACTTGATCAACAGGTTACCTTTGAGCAAATTGCACAAATCGCTGCTAAATCTGCTAAGCATCTACTTCGCAATGTCAATCTGTTTGACATTTTTGAAGATGAAGCCAAAGTAGGTAAGGGAAAGAAATCGTATGCGGTGAGTTTTATCTTTCAAGATGCCCTCAAAACCATGACGGATAAAGAGATAGATAAGACGATGCAAAAACTCATGCATAACTTCAAAGAGAAATTAGGAGCAGAGATAAGGTAACTAAACAATGATTGAATGACAGGATGACTGAATGATTGAATAAATAAAACTCAATCACATTCTATCATCCCGTCACCCAATCATCCAACCATCCCGTCACCCAATCATTCAGTCATCAATTATGCCCCAACTATCTACCCGTATCAAAACCGTCTACCAAAAAGTAGAATACCTTCGAGAAGCACATCGAAAGTTACGAGCCGAATATTTGGATATAGTAGAAGAAAGAGATAACTTGAGAAAAAAGACCGAACAACAAGCAGAAAAGGTACAATTACTAGAAAATCAGCTCAAAATGATCAAATTATCTCGTAGTTCTTCACTCAGTAAAGAGGAAAACAAAGAACTAAGAGACAATTTGGAAGATATTATCCAAGAAATTGATAGATGTATCAATATGCTGAGTAATGAATAAAAATTTACTATTCATTGAAACAGACACCACGCTCATACCCTATGCATAAACTATGAAAAATGACCAAATAAGTATAAGAGTATATATTGCTGATCGCCCCTATAAAATTAATACCTCTACTCAAGAAGAAGAAGGTGTTCGTAAGGCGGTAAAACGCATCAGCGATAAAATGACCGAACTCAAAGGAAGTTACCAAGCCAAAGATGTGTTCGATTACTTGGCGATGGCTTCTCTATTGTTATGTACTGAACTTATTAAAAAAGAAGAAACTGGCGGTATAACTGATGATGAAGTCGCTCATCAAATAACCCGCCTGGAAACCTTACTCGAAGATGTTTCTAGTTCATCTGAGTAATGAGTAGGCATCTTATTATTGAACTTTTCAAACATTTATCCTTTTTTATTACAGCTCTCCTAGTTTTACAATCATCCTAATTTTCACCCTGTTTCCTCCACTAAAAACAACGTGTTAAAAAGTAATAATTCAAAAGAAATCAAGCAGAGATGTTGCTCCTATATACCTCGTTTGTATGATTATGAAGCAGCATTTCGTTCACATAATAAAACTTAAAATTTCATACCATGGAAGGAATACTAGCAATCGTTGGATTGCTTGTCGGAGCCTTGATTGGTTTTTTGTCAGGTAAATTTGGTGCTAACAAAATTGCAGCTGGTAAAATTACCGAAGCAGAAACCAATGCTCAAAATATACTCTCCACAGCAGATACTGAAGGAGAAAAAATCAAAGAAGAAAAAATTCGACAAGCTAAATCCAAAGCCAATAAACTTCGCAGCGATGCTGATAGGTACGCTTCACAAAATCGAAAAAAAATAGACGATCGTGAACGAAAACTAAAACAAAGAGAAAGTAACTTTGACCAAAAACAAAGTAGCCTGCGAAAGAAAGAAAATGAAGTTAATACACTCAAATCAAACCTTAACCAACAATTAGAGGTCATTAACAAAAAACAAAAATCACAACAACAAAAAGAACAAGATCTCAAAAAGAAAGAACAAGATCTAAATAAAGAGAAAGAAAAAGTAACTACTGAATTACAAAAGCAACTCGAAAAAGTAGCTGGACTAAGCCGCGATGAAGCCAAACAACAATTGGTCGATTCAATGAAAAAACAAGCTGAAACGCAAGCTTTAGCTTATATCAAAGAGGTAGTCGAACAAAGTAAACTCAAAGCCAATAAGGAAGCCAAAAAAATCATTATCCAGACGATTCAGCGTACTGCTGCTGAACATACCATCGAAAATACGGTTTCCGTATTCCGCCTTGAAACAGATGATGTAAAAGGGCAAATTATTGGACGAGAAGGACGTAATATTCGTGCCTTAGAAGCCGCCACAGGTGTCGAAATCATTGTAGATGATACGCCTGAAGCAATTGTTATTTCTGGTTATGACCCCGTTCGTAGAGAAGTCGCTCGACTATCTTTACAACGCTTAGTTACTGACGGACGTATCCACCCTGCACGTATTGAAGAGGTAGTTAACAAAACCCGCAAACAAATCGATCAACAAATTATCGAAATTGGAGAACGTACCGTTATCGAACTAAATATTCATGGCTTACATCCAGAAATGGTAAAAATTGTAGGGCGAATGAGATTCCGTTCTTCTTACGGGCAAAACCTCCTTCAACACTCCATCGAAACAGCTCGTATCTGTGCAATTATGGCTGCTGAATTAGGCTTGAAGTCTAGTAGTGTAAAACTAGCCAAGAGAGCAGGTTTACTCCACGATATAGGCAAAGTACCCAATGAAGAAACAGACCTCTCACATGCGCTCTTAGGCATGAAATGGGCAGAAAAATTTGGGGAGCACGCTGCTGTATGTAATGCTATTGGCGCCCACCACGACGAAATCGAAATGACCCACCTTATTTCTCCTATTGTAGCAGCCTGTGACGCCATTTCTGGTGCTCGACCTGGTGCCCGTCGAGAAATACTCGAATCGTATATCAAACGAATCAAAGAATTGGAGTCACTCGCCAAATCCTATGACGGTGTAGAAAAGGCTTATGCTATTCAGGCAGGTCGTGAACTTAGAGTCATTGTTCGTAGTGACGATGTAGCTGACGATGAGGCAGAAGATCTGTCGTTCAAAATCTCTAATAAAATACAAACAGAGATGCAATATCCAGGACAAATCAAAGTCACAGTGATTAGAGAAAAACGAGCAATTAGCTACGCCAGATAAAACAAAACAAATTTTTTTACCATACAAAAGCCACTATTTTTTTAGATAGTGGCTTTTCTAATTATAAGTTATTTAATCAAGCTAGTTATTTATCTCTAGAAAGCTAACAAAACATAAACAACTAAAAACAAACAGATTATACAAGCAAAAAAACAACACCAAACAGCTTCTAACTGCTAAATGGAATACTTTTTCTAGAAAAGTGAGCTTTTTTTTTAGGAAAAAATCATTTTTTTTTAGGAAATGAGTGACATTTTGAATCTCAATCCTTCTTAAAGGTGGTTATAACATAAAACAACATTACGCATTTTATTCTAAATTTCTTTCAATCAATTATTTATACTTAAATTTAAACTATGATTCCTTTATGATATCCCCCTCTGTTTTTCCTAATAAAACTCCTGAATTAATTAAAAGGAATATAAAGCTCATAACCAAACCTTCCAAAAAAAATAGATCAGCCGAATGATTAAAAAATAAACTAATCAATTTTGATTAACTCACTTTCACTAGAGTCACAAATAACACTGTAAAGCATTGCTCTAAGATTACGACCTTTACATCATTTATCTATGTCGAAAGTCAGCTTCACTAATCGGTTTTTTAATCATTTTTAAATATTAATAAGCTATTTTTCCAATAGCTTAAATGGACTTCCTTTGTGTAGTAACTAGTATACTAGACCCAGTATTTATCTATGTAATTAAAAAATACTCGTAAAGAAATGGACTATAAAATTAAATTAAAGAATTCGCCTAAGTACGCTATCATCTCTGATGTTGTATATCAGAAAATAATGAGTAACGAATACCTCATGTCTATCAACTTTTTAGAAAACATACGTATGCACTCTAATGGATACGCATTTTTCCAAAAAAACCACCCACTTAAAGGGGGAGGATATAAAAATGAAACCATCTACTTACATCGTTATGTAGCAGAGAAATTCATTAAGCCTCCTGCATCTGAAAAGAAGCTGTATGTTAGCATTATCAACGGAAACAAGCTCGACTGTAGACTCGAAAACTTAGAATGGGTACCACGTTCAGTAGCTGTTAGAAACACAAAGAAAATGTTTAATAGTACAGGATATAGAGGAGTAGGCAAAGAAAGAAATAAATATAGAGCCGTCATTTATGATGGGGAACAAAAATACGATTTAGGCTTTTTTGATACTGCTGAAGAAGCAGCTGCAGCCTATAACAAAAAATCCGAAGAACTATTCGGTAAAACTCGAAGTCTTAACACTGTAGGCCGCCCAAAGGCAAAATACAATCCTTTTAGTAGCCTGAGAAAGAAAAGCTAAAATACATATTCTGTACTCCTGTGAAAACAGAAAAGCAGGTAGTAGATTTAATCTGCTACCTGCCCTTTTTTTTACTACTTTAACAATGTGTACCTTCAGCACATAAACACTTACACTGCCAAACTCTTCCACACCCAACTTTCCTTCAATGGAATCTTCCAATCACGCTCCCAGTCCTCTTTTGTCTGCACCAAATTATTAAAGGTCAACGTTTCCTCATTTACCGCTCCTTTCGTCAACAATTCCTCCAAGCCATTTCGATCCGTACAACGCACCTCTTCGCCATCTCCCACTTGGTAAGCAATTAACAAACGGTTAAATAAATTCACCCCATACTCCTTCTCTATTTCCTTTATCACGCGCACCGAACTATCAATCGAACAACCACTCGCTCCATGTTGTCGCTCATCGACCACCAATACAATAAAATGCTGGTACAATACACCTCCCCACGCTTTTAAGCCATTCCCATGAGCTGCCCACTCTCCAACAAACTGTTCCAACTTTCGTCCAATAGCAGCCGTCTCTACCTCCGAAAAGGCACGATCCGCTTGATAAATCCACACCCGCGACTGCGGAGAAAAATTCGCTAATTCATTCATAAGTATACTTTTATAATCATCCAATCCCTTCAAT
>JAHDHP010000097.1:11777-13353 GCA_020631245.1 Bacteroidota bacterium
TCACCCAGTCACCCAATCATCATATAAGGTCCTCCGCCTCCGCAATCAACTCCGCTATATCTCGCACTTTTATCTCCTCCTGTTTATCCTGTTCCTTCACCCCATCCGTCAACATCGTCATACAAAACGGACAAGCCGCTGCCACAAAATCAG
Source organism: Bacteroidota bacterium (assembly GCA_020631245.1). Lineage (GTDB taxonomy): Bacteria > Bacteroidota > Bacteroidia > Chitinophagales > UBA2359 > JAHDHP01. Next base: position 11,931 of record JAHDHP010000097.1, read on the forward strand.
GAGCCGTCTCTACCATATCTTTGGTACGCTCTTGATTCACCCGCAAGGTTCCCTCTTCTTCCTCTTTAAACATCTGCGCCCCACCAGCACCACAACACAAACCACGCGACTTACAACGCTTCATTTCCACCAATTCGGCATCCAAAGCCTCCAATACCTTACGAGGAGCCTCATAAATACCATTTGCACGTCCCAAATAACACGAATCATGGAAACTAATCTTCTTCCCCTTAAAATCTCCTCCTTCAACCGTCAAGCGGCCATCTTCTAATAATCCCTGTAAAAATTGGGTGTGGTGAATCACCTCATAATCGCCTCCTAACACAGGATATTCATTCTTCAACGTATTAAAACAATGCGGACAAGCCGTCACAATCTTCTTCACCCCATACATATTCAAGGTCTCAATATTCGTCAAGGCCTGCATCTGAAACAAAAACTCATTTCCCGCCCGACGAGCAGGATCACCTGTACACACTTCCTCCTCTCCCAATATTGCAAACTTCACCCCCGCATGATCTAACAATTTTACAAAGGCTTTCGTTATCTTTCTCGCACGATCATCAAAACTACCAGCACATCCTACCCAAAACAAGACTTCCACCTCTCCCCCATTCGCAGCTACCTCCGACATCAAAGGCACTTTTATTTTATTATCTGACATGATTTTATCTTTTTTATTATTAATTAATTCCGCACAGGCAAGACATGAATTATTCCGTACAGACAAGGCATGCCTTGTCTCTAGCCTATAATTCATCCACCCACTTCGTTCGATCCGACGCAGGCAATTTCCACACCGCTCCATTCGTCTCCACATTCCCAAACATCAAATTCCACTCTTCAGGCGAATTAGCCTCCTCCAAAATGAGGTAACGACGCAATTCCAAAATAATATTCACTGGATTAATACTCACAGGACACTCCTCCACACAAGCATTACAAGTCGTACAAGCCTTCACTTCCTCCGCAGAAATATAATCATGAATCAAGGACTTCCCATCATCATGCTCAGGTCCATTTTTAGCCACCAAATCACCTTTCTCCTCCAAGCGATCACGCGTATCCATCATAATTTTACGAGGCGACAACAACTTACCCGTCTGATTCGCAGGACAAGCATCCGTACAACGTCCACACTCCGTACACGTATACGCATCCAATAAACTCTTCCAACTCAAATCCTCTACATCCTTCGCCCCAAAGCGAGCAGGAGCCGCATTAGGATCTTCTTCAGGCATCGGCAAACTAGGGTCCATCATCAACTTAATTTCCTCCGTAATACGCGGCATATTCGTCATCTCTCCTTTATTCTCACCCCCATCTAGCTTACCAAAATAAGCATTCGGGAAGGCCAAAACAATATGTAAATGCTTCGAAAACGGAATATAAATCAAAAAGGCAAACACCGCCACAATATGTC
>JAHDHP010000098.1 GCA_020631245.1 Bacteroidota bacterium
ATTAATTTTAATGTAAAACCCCCCTCGCCTCCCTTTTAAAGATAGCTAGTATCCCATGTTATAATTAGAGGATTTAATTAACTTGTATAGAAATTATTATTAAATTCTTTAAATTTGTACGCTTTATCCTTTTAAAGCGTTAACAAGTGGGTGAATAAGTAAAGAAAAAACTAAGCATCCCAATTTTTTCTAGGGAAATTACATTACATAGATATTATGAAAAGGACGATTTTTTTAACTATACTATTGGTTAGTTATTTTTGTGTAAACACTACCTGGTCAATGGCAAATGCACCATTTGTTACTACGACCAACGATGACGATCCCGTACTATTTACTTTTGGTAACGACCAGGTAAAAATATCGGAATTCAAACACGTATACGAAAAACAAAACTCACAAGATAAAAATCTATATACCCAAGAATCTATAGATGAGTATTTAGATTTGTATATCAAGTTCAAATTAAAAGTAAAAGAAGCGGAAATGAAAGGATTGGATACCAATCCAGATATTGTGAGGCAACTAGAGATGTACCGAAAACAACTTTCCAAAAACTATATTTTTGATAAAAATATTACCGAAGAACTCGTAGAAGAAGCTTACGACCGGATGAATAAAGAAGTAAGAACGAGTCACCTTCTTTTAATGCTCCCTGAAAACGCACCCGCAGAAGATACCCTTCGCGTATATAATACCATCCAAGATTTAAGAAAACGAATTGTGGATGAGGAAGAAGATTTTGCCAAAGTAGCTCAACAACATTCTCAAGACCCTTCTGTAAAAGATAACAAAGGAGACTTAGGATATATCTCGTCCTTTCAAACAGTATATCCATTTGAATCAGCTGCTTATAATACACCTGAAGGAGAAGTTTCTCAACCTATTCGTACAAAATATGGTTACCACCTAGTAAAAGTAGATGATGTGCGAAAAGCGCAAGGCTTAGTACAGGTCTCACACATCCTCATCAAAACCTCTAAAAATGATAACGAAGAAGCTCTAAAAACAAAAAAAGACAAAATAGATAATATCTCTAAACAACTTAAAAAGGATAAAACAATATTCCCAACATTAGCCAAGCAATTTTCGGATGATAAAACAACTTCTAGAAATGGAGGAAAACTAAAGTGGTTTGGCTCTGGTGAAATGTTAGAAGAATTCGAAGAAAATGCATTTGCACTCAAAGAAGTAGGAGATATTTCTAAGCCGTTCAAAACATCTATCGGATGGCATGTTGTTCGCTTAGAAGGAATGAAAAAGGTGGGAGAATATGAAGACGAAAAAGAAGGAATACTTAAAAAAATTGCCAAAGATAGCCGCTCTAGAGTATCAAAAAGCTTATTCCTAAACCGACTAAAAACGGATTACGAATTTACGGAAAAAGAGAAAAGCTTAGAGGACTTTATGCAATATGTAGATCCAACTATTATTTCGGGAAGATGGCGAGTGAAAAACTTAAATGACATGACCAAAACCATGTTTACCATCACTCTCCCCAATGAAGAAGCGGATGTATATACCCAAAAAGATTTTGCTGCTTTCATTCAATCAGAACAACTGACCAATAAAACGAAAAGCTTGCCTGCAAAGATGAAGAACATGTATCAAACATTTATTGAGCAAAAACTACTGGAAGCAGAAGAAAGTCAACTCGAAATAAAACATCCTGATTTTGCTCGTTTGATGAAAGAATTTAGAGATGGAACACTCCTTTTTGACCTTACCGAAGAAAAAATCTGGAAACGAGCAACGGAAGATACAACTGGGTTGGAAGCGTTCTTTCAAGAAAATAAAGAAGACTACCAATGGAAACAACGAGCAGAAACATGGATATTCAACTGTGTAAGTGAAGAAGCAGCAGAACAAGTAGAAAAAATGCTCAAAGCAGAAAAAGAGGTAAAAGAAATAGAAGCAGCATTCAATTCAGGTCGAGGTAGTGAGAAAGTGGTAAAGGTGCGACAAGGAACCTACGAAAAGGGCGATAACCCACTATTAGCACAGCTAAACTGGAAAGCAGGAACTCGTAAAGTAATTACCAATGCAGATGGTTCTTATTCTGTTGTTCAAGTAAATAAGGTACTTCCTGCAGGAGCAAAAAAACTGGCAGAAGCTAAAGGCTTTGTTGTAGCTGATTACCAAAAACAACTCGAAGCAGAATGGATCGAAGAACTAAAAGAAAAATATCCTGTTAGTGTAAAAGAAGAAATACTTAAAACCTTGTATAAATCAAAGTCATAAATAACGTCATATACAAGAAATAAACTACACTCATTAATTTGGAAAAATGGCAGTAGAGAAGAACTAAAAACCTTCTCTACTGCCATTTTGCACACAATGATATACCTCTCATTAAGCCATTTACCCATACCACGAACACGCTTTTCAAAAAAGCATCTCTTGAGCCTACAACTCCATCCCAAAGGCACAAGCACACTATTCCTATACAATACATACAGCTAACAATATTCCTACTCTTGATAGGTGTCTTTTTTCCCGCTTGTCAATATCTCCAAGAACAAACCAGAGATAAAGAGGCTATCATTGCACGCGTGCAAGATCGTTATCTCTACTATTCGGATATTGATGGATTAATAGGTGAAAATGTATCCGAGTCAGATAGCACCGAATTAGTCAATCACTACATCGAAACATGGGTGAGACGCAACCTACTGCTACTCAAAGCAGAAGAAGTACTTCCCGAAACAGATGTAGATATTGAAGGAAAATTAGAAGATTATCGAGAGTCGCTCGTTATCTTTGTGCTCGAACAAGAACTAACCAAGCGAAAACTTGATACACTAGTCGAAGAAACTGAAATAAAGTCTTATTACGAACAACACAAGGAAAGTTTTAGACTCAAGGACAACCTCCTAAAGGCAAAGTTCGTTATTGTAGGTAAAAATGCACCAAAACAAGATTCTATCAAGTGGTGGCTCAAAAAAAATAAAAAAGAAGCCTTACAAACTTACTGTGAAGAAAATGCCAATAATTATAGCTTGGAAAATAAGTGGTATCTATTCAGTAACTTTACCCAACGAATACCCATAAAAACAAGTGATCCTGCAACCTTTTTACGTAAAAACTCATTTTTTCAAAAGGAGGAAAACTTCTCGCAATATTATGTCAAAATTGATGACCACCGCATTAAAGGCGACATTGCACCTATGGAGTATAAAAAAGAAGATATTGCCAAAATTATCGTTAATAAACGTCGTATCGAACTCATTAAAAAAATAAAAGACGAAGTATACGATGAGGCAATCAATAGTGAGTCATTTGAAATCTATTAACCAAAGCATACATGAAAAAATACGGGATTATTTTTGCTCTATTTTGTTATATAAATACAAACATAGCAACAGCACAAGAAGAAATTTTACTAGACGAAATAGTAGCAGTAGTAGGTAAAAATATTGTCTTGCGTTCAGAAGTAGAAATTCAAGCCATTCAAGCAAAAATGCAAGGAATGGAAGAAGAAAATATCGAATGTCAAATACTCGATCAAATGCTACTCGAAAAAATGTTTATCACTCATGCCCAACTCGATAGCTTAGTAGTAGGAGAAGAAGAAGTACAAGGAGAACTAGACAACAGAATGCAATACTATATTCAACTCTTCAATGGAGATGTAGATCGCCTAGAAGAATACTATAACAAAACAGTACTACAACTCAAAGAAGAACTGCGAGGCGACATTAGAGATCAATTACTAGCACGTCGAATGCAATCGGAAATCGTAGGGAGCATCAAAGTAACCCCCGCAGAAGTACGCGAATTTTTCAACAGTATTCCCACAGACAGTATTCCATACCTCAATGCAGAAATTGAACTAATGGAAATTGTTGTCAAACCAGAAGTATCTGAAGAGAAAAAACAAGAAGTAAAAGATAAACTACTCGGCTTCAAAGCACAAGTAAAAACAGGAGAAGCAGATTTTGGAGCACTAGCAAAAAAACATTCACAAGACCCAGGTTCAGCAGCACAAGATGGAGACCTAGGCTGGTTTTCACGCGGACAAATGGTGCCCGAGTTCGAAGGAGCTGTCTTCAAACTCAATGAAGGAGAAATGTCAAATATTGTCGAAACACAATTTGGCTATCACCTCATTCTGCTAGAAGAACGAAGAGGTGAAAAAGTCAAAGCACGTCATATTCTCATCAAGCCCGAAACCACTTCCGAAGAAATGACCAATGCCGAAAAACGACTCGACAGCATTCGTGCCGAAATAGTGAAAGACACCATTTCTTTTAGAGAAGCGGTACTCAAATATACTGAAGATGAAATGGGCAAAAAAACAGGAGGAGTCCTCTACAACCAATACAGTGGTACTGGTATTTTTGAAATGGATCAACTCGACCCACAAGTATTCTTCGCTATTGAGGAATTAGTAGTAGGAGAAATCTCCGATCCAATACGTTTTCGACAACAAGATGGTAAAGAAGATTTCCGTATCTTTTATGTCTCCCATCGTACCAAACCACACCTAGCCAACCTCAAGGACGATTACGCCAAAATGCAAAAAATTGTAGAATCGCGTAAACAACAAGAAGCAATGGAAACATGGCTAGAAAGAAAAGGACCCAAAACCTATATCTCCATAGATGAAGAGTATAACGCTTGCTCTATGCTAAACAAGTGGTCAAACGAAAGTTTAAAAGAATAGTAGAGGCGTTGCGCGCAACGTCTAAAAATAACGCGTGCAACGTCTGCAAATAACCATACGTGCAACATCTATAAAATACTGGCATTTTTATTGAGCAAAAATGCTTGACTAAGTACACAAGTACGTCAAATATGAAATATTAGAACGACCTCTAACTTTTATTTTGTATTTTGCGACGATTTACAATAAAAAATATCCAATACTGATGGCGGAATATAAAAACGACGTAGACGCGGTAAATGCATTAGCATCCGCATATAAAGACCTCCGAAAAGAAATTTCTAAAGTGATTGTTGGACAAGACGAGGTCGTAAAAAAAGTATTAATCTGTGTTTTCTGTGATGGTCACTGCCTACTAGTAGGTGTACCAGGGCTTGCCAAAACCTTATTGGTAAAAACAATTGCAGACGTACTAGATTTAAGCTTCAAACGTATTCAATTTACTCCCGATCTCATGCCCTCCGATATTACAGGAGCCGAAATTTTAGACGATAATAGAAATTTTAAATTCTCCAAAGGACCTATTTTTGCGAATATCCTACTGGCAGATGAGATCAACCGTACACCTCCCAAAACGCAGGCAGCATTACTCGAAGCCATGCAAGAACGGGCGGTTACAGCAGGAGGAACAGTCCATAAACTCGACCTTCCATTCTTTGTACTAGCCACACAAAACCCCATCGAGCAAGAAGGAACATACCCACTTCCGGAAGCGCAACTCGATCGTTTTATGTTCAATATCAAGCTCGATTACCCCTCTTTTAAGGAAGAAGTACAAGTGGTAAAAAGCACTACTACTAATGAAATGATTACGCCGAGTAAAATCTTAGGAGGGAAAGAAATTCGCGATTTTCAAAACTTAGTACGCAAAATCCCTATTTCGGACAATGTCCTTGAATATGCCGTTCGTTTGGCTAGTAAAACACGTCCAAATACCAATATCGCTCCCGATTTTGTAAATAACTACCTCTCATGGGGTGCAGGTCCAAGAGCCTCGCAATACCTCGTTATAGGAGCCAAATGCCATGCTGCCATTAGCGGTAAGTATTCTCCCGACATCGAAGATGTAAAAGCGGTTGCCGAACCAATCTTACGTCACCGTATCGTGAAAAACTTCAAAGCAGAAGCCGAAGGAATTTCTATTGAAGAAATTATCAAAAAGATTCTGTAAGATAAATAACAACACAATCCCCCAATAACTATTCTTTGGGCGTGCCGTATATACAAAAAGCGCAATTATTTGCTCCAACCAGCGTCCTCGCTGGTGGCAAATAACTGCGCTTTTTGTATATACGTCGGGCTATTCGTTTGTAGTTGCCTCATACCAGCTAGTTCGGCTATATGTCCTAGCAGTGTCTTCCGCTGTCAGCCCTGCTAGTCCAAGCCTCTCAAAGCTGCTATTTCACCAATCTACCACTACTATCCCTCACGCGTACTTCGCTATTTTATCATACAACTCATCAGGCTGAAAAGGCTTCGTAATATAATCCGTCATCCCCACCTTCATCGCCTCTTCCATAATTTCCTGAACAGCGGAAGCCGTTAAGCCAATAATAGGTAACTGCTCAAATTGCTCCCCTTCCAATTTTCGAATTTCACGAGTAGCCCGATAACCATCCATCTCAGGCATTTGTAAATCCATCAAAATCAAGTTATACGTATTCTCTTGCACTTTTTCAAGAGCTACTAATCCATTTTGAGCAACATCAAATTCGATATTCCATTTCTTCAAAAAATTACTAACCACCACCACATTCACCTTGTGATCTTCTGCCAATAAAACACGTACATCTTTAAATTTAGATTTCGGTGCAGGAGGCAATGGAAGCGTATCTGTGTTTTTATGGTTTGATACATTGGAAGAGGAGGAAACAGCCTGTTGAGGAGGAGCTAAGTCAATCGTCTTTTGAGGTTTCGCATTTTTAGGAACAGAAATATTGGCTACTTGATCCGTCTTAAATTGTAATTTAAAATGAAAGCAAGACCCTTTGCCCACCTCACTATCCAATTGAATGGCACTATTTTGTAGCTCCAATAATCGCTTGGTAATAGTAAGTCCCAAACCAGTACCTCCAAATTTACGAGTAGTGTCTGAACTCGCTTGGCTAAAATTATCAAATATCTTTTCCATTTGTTCTGCTGATATACCAATGCCTGTATCCTCTACTTGAAAATGAATAGTGGTAAAAAAGCCGTTTTTTTCTACTAAATCAGCTTTTATGGTCACTGTCCCTTCTTGGGTAAACTTAATTGCATTACTAGTTAAATTATTTATAATTTGGGCGAGTCTATTCGGATCTCCAACTACCTTTTCAGGTAATTTACCATCCGTCAATACTCGAAACTTTAAGCCTTTATCATCGGCTAAAGGGGATAGGGTAAGGTGTATATTACAAAGCAACTCATGCAGGTTGAAACTGACTTGTTCAAAATCAATTTTACCCGCTTCAATCTTGCTAAAATCCAAAATATCGTTAATAAGTACCAATAGCTGATCTGCTGAAAATTTCAATATGCGCAGTTTATCCATCTGAGCAGGAGTGGGCTTTTCTTCCATCAATAAGTGAGTCATACCCACAACTGCATTCATTGGAGTACGCAATTCATGAGACATGACAGAGAGGAAATTGGCTTTGGCTTTGGAGGCAGTTTCTGCTTTATCTATAGCTTTGGTAAGTTCTGCTTGTGAAAGTTGTAAGCTATCATTATGTTTATCTACTTGATGGCGTTCATAATCATAATTAAGGCGTAAATAACCTATATAAATGCTTGTGACAATGACACCAAAACCAATACTTAACCCTATATCAATAAATTGAGCGGTTCTATTGGGGTAATAGGTGATTAAATGAGGATAAAAATATTCAATACAACTTAATAAAGTAAGATTCAAAACCATTAGCACACAAATACTAATGAAGTATTTTTTGGGCATGGTGGAAATAAAGAAGATAGATGCTATCAAAAAATACATTGGAACAGCACTAGCAATCCCTCCATTAACAAACCATAAGCCATTTGTAATGGCGGTAACTGTAATCGCAAATGCTCCAGTTAATAAGTTTATATTGGTGATTTTTTTGCTTGTAACATATAATCGGAAAAATACAACCGAAAAAACAGACGCTATCAGTACCGTAATTAAAGGTAAACCTGTAATTAAGTTATTGAAAATGCTTATAAATGAAAATACAAAACACAAAAAACAAGAAATAGTGAATAAGCGGTTTGTAATTGGATAATCAATAGCATTCCCTAAAATTGCTTTTAAGCATTTATCAATTAATGGGAAAATCATAAAATGTAAGAGTTTGGTGTTCTCATAGGCTGGCAAGACAGCCTCTTAAAAAAGACAAAAAAAGAATCATAGAGTTTTAGTGATATAATAACTTACTCTTTATTACGATTAACTATAAAGTAAGGTTACTATTAAGTTTTGTATTTTGGTTTTCAGTATATTATGCTCAATTGCTAGGTGGAATGTGTGTTTTAGTTGTAAATGGTCATCATGCATTAGGCAAGCCCCCATTTTATCATTGAAATAGAAGTGTTACTTTTGCAGGATTAACAACGAATTATGCATAAGAAATTACTTGTTTTAAAAGTGGGGACTTCCTCTATTACCCAAAAAAATGGCTTGCTTGATGAACCCATAATGGTAGATATGGCTCGCCAATTGGTCGAATTACATCGTGAATATCGGATTGTATTGGTTTCTTCAGGGGCAGTAGGTTCTGGCAAAAAATTCCTAAAAAACTATACAGGCAAATTACGTGAGCGAAAAGCAGCAGCAGCTATAGGAAATCCATTGTTGGTCAATAAATACGCACAGTTTCTAGCTCCTTATGGCATTCATATTGCGCAGAGCTTATGTGAGCGACATCATTTTTCCAATCGTAAACAATTCCTACAACTCAAAGATACCTTTGAAGCTCTATGGGAAAATGACATCATACCAATTGCCAATGAAAATGATGTAGTTAGTAATTTAGAATTAAAGTTTTCAGATAATGACGAACTCGCCAGCCTAATTGCCATTGGTTTTGGAGCAGATAAATTATTATTGGCTACTTCTGTTCCTGGTGTATTAGATGAAGAAGGAGAAGTAATACCATCTATTGAATACTTTGATGAAAAAACCCTGTCACTCGCCAAAAAAGACACCTCAGATATGGGCTTAGGAGGAATGATCTCAAAGCTCACATTTGCCCGTCTTGCCACGCAAATGGGCATTCCTGTCATCATCTTTGGGCTACACACCAAAGATGGAATACTAAAAGCGGTTGCAGGAGCAACAGGTACTATCTGTAAGGCACAAAAAGCCAATTTAAATGCCCGAAAGAGATGGCTGGCAAGTGGTAGTGTTGTACAAGGAAGTTTATTGATTGATATAGGTGCAGAAAAAGCACTCAGAGCGGGCAAAAGCCTATTGAGTGTAGGCGTAAAACAAATAAATGGAGCGTTTGAGCGAGGAGAGGTCATTGAAATAGTAGGGGAGGAAGGGCGATTAGCGGTTGCCCGTTCCAAATGTTCCTCAAAAGAAGTACAAGAGCAATTGCAACAACAAAATTGTGAAATTGCTCATGCAGACGATATTGTCATTTTATAAGTAAAGATGAAAAAATAAATTGACCAAATATTGCTAGGCTATTTGTTGACAAGACAAGGCGAAAAACATAGGCATAGCCGTAGGCTCTGGCGAGGCTTTTCAACGAAGTATTGTTAGCAAAGAGACAGCTAGATTGGTCAATTTATTCTTTCCTCTTTACTAAGAGAAACGAAAGAATAAAATATATGGAAACTATTAAGCCATTATTACAAAAAGTACGGGCTGCTTCCTGGGGCGTACAGCGTTTAAACGATGCACAGAAAAAAGACTTACTAATGCGATTAGCTGTGTTGGTTGAAGATGCACAAGAGCAAATTATCCAAGAAAATCAGAAAGACTTGGTGCGAATGGCAGACGACGATCCTAAAAAAGATCGCTTGCTCCTTACGCCAGAACGGATTCAAGGACTAGCTGATAGCTTGCGAGATGTTGCCAATTTAGAGGACCCAACAGGTAGGGTATTGAGTGATAAAGTACTTGATAATGGTTTGTCTGTCACCAAAATCAGTGTGCCCATTGGTGTAGTAGGCATCATTTACGAATCACGTCCCAACGTTACCATTGATGTAGCCGCTTTATGTTTGCGTTCGGGCAATGCCTGTGTACTACGTGGAGGCTCCGATGCTTTTTACAGCAATAGTTGTTTGGTAGGCTTAATACATCAGGCATTAGCAAGTATGGAAGTCAATACAGACTGCATCTGCTTATTGCCCACAGATCGAAAGTTTGTAAAAGAATTACTAGAAGCGGTCGATGAAGTCGATATTCTGATTCCTAGAGGGTCTCAACAATTAATAGATTTTGTGCGAGAAAATGCCAGCGTGCCAACCATTGAAACAGGAGCTGGTGTATGCCATACCTTTGTAAGTCAACACGCGGATTTAGAAAAAGCAGCACAAATAGTAGTCAATGCAAAAGTATCACGCCCTTCCGTTTGTAACGCTTTAGATACACTACTAGTAGCAAAAGAGGTCGCCAATGATTTACTGCCCTCCCTTATTGATGGTTTTACACCTCAACAAGTAGGAGTTTACGCAGATGCATCTAGTTTCGACATACTCAAAGAAGCGAACTATCCACATCTACATCAAGCCGAAGAAGCTGATTTTGGACGAGAATTTTTGAGTTATAATTGCTCTATAAAAGTGGTCAATGATCTCGAAGAAGCACTACTGCATATTCGTAAGTACTCCTCGAAGCACTCAGAAGCTATTGTATCAGAAAATAAAGAAGAATGTGAACGTTTTTTACAAGAAATAGATGCCGCAGCGGTTTACGCCAATGCTTCTACTCGCTTTACCGATGGTGGGGTGTTTGGATTAGGTGCAGAAATAGGCATTTCTACCCAAAAGCTACACGCTAGAGGACCGTTTGCTTTAGAAAAATTAACAACAGAAAAGTGGGTTGTTCGAGGGGATGGACAAACTAGGTAATTAACTATCTTCTTATGCCTCTTATCTGTCTTATGTGGTTTTATTTTTTGTCGAAAATGGGTGTTATTGCACTTACTCAAAATCCAATAATTCCACATCAAATACAAGCACAGAACCCGCAGGAACCTCCCCTGCACTTGCAGAACCATAGCCCAAAATAGCAGGAACAACTAATTTCATTTTGCCACCTCTGCCTATTAGTTGCATGCCTTCCTGCCAACCCAAAATGGTCTGCTCTAGTGGAAGAGCTGCGAGTTCTTCTACAGGTTTGAGTTGTTCTTCGATAATAGTGCCATCCAGTAAAGAAAGTTGATAAGTTGCTTTCACTGCATTATTAAGACTCGGTTTTTCCCCTAAGCCTTCCTCTTCAATGAAGTAACGCAGTCCTGTTTCAGTAGTGGTAAGATTTAAGCCCTGTGTTTGTGCATAATCGGCAATTTCTTCATCTTCTACCGCCAAAATATCTACTTCAAATACAAGCACCGAATTAGAAGGAACCGATCCTACTTGTTGGCTTCCATAAGCTAAACTAGAAGGAATAATGATTTTTCCTTTGTCGCCTCTCGCAAATTCTAAGGCTCCTTCCCCAAATCCTCTAATCAGCTGAGGTAGTAAAAACCGATTCGGCACACCTCGATCATAGGAAGAGTCGAAAATGGTACCATCTACCAGTTTGCCTTCATAGTTTAGCAACATCGTAGAGTAGGTTTGAGGGTAGATAGTTCCCTCACCACGTTCCTCAATGGTATAATAAACTCCACTAGCTGTTTGACTAGTATTGAGATTGTTGCTACTGATGTAGTTTTGAATGAGTTCCTCGTCTATTTCTTCTTGTGATTGGCGATTACAAGAAAAAAGAGTCGTCATGAGGAGGAGCGGAAGTAGGAGAAATAGTTTATGCATAGGATGATTTAATTAGGGATTGAGTGATTGAGTGGATGAGGGATTGAGTGTAACGCCTATTCACTCATTCGCGCATTCACTCAATCACTCATTATTTTGCGTGAGGGATAGAGGCGGAAGATTGGTGAAGTAGAAACATCATGAGGCTTTTGCTGGCAGGGCTGACGAAGGAAGACACTGCTGGCAAATATAGCCGAATATGTTTTCTACGAGCCAACTATTAGCCGAAAGCCCGACCAAGCCGCAGTATTGCCATCTTGTGTTCATGTGTCTTCGCATGAAATGGGTGGGTGGCAATATTGCGGCTTGGGCACGCCCAAAAAGCTATCTTCTAGAACTGATGAACCACCATTCCGCTACGAAGCTTAGGTTCAAACCAAGTAGATTTAGGAGGCATCACTCGTCCCGAATTGGCTACATCAATCAATTGGCTAATGGCGACAGGATAAATGGCAAAAGCCAAATACATTTCACCACTGTCTACTCTTTTCTCCAACTCTTCTAAGCCACGAATACCACCTACAAAATCAATTCGCTCATCGGTGCGCTGGTCTTTGATCCCCAAAATAGGATCAAGCACATAACGCGACAAGATGCTAATATCGAGTGACTCTACAGGATCGGTACTTGTTTGAGTATGTGATTTGGCAAGCAGGCGATACCACTTGTTATTGAGGTACATACTAAACTCACCTACCTTTTTAGGTTTGTAAGCAGATGTTTGTGCAATGACCTCGAAATGCTCGGTTAAACGAAGTAAAAAGTCGCCTTTATTCATCCCGTTGAGGTCTTTCACTACTCGATTGTAATCAATAATTTGTAACTGATTGTCTGGAAAGAGAACCGATAGAAAGTAATTGAAGCCTTCCTTCCCATTATAGTTGGGGTTTTCTTCACGCATACGAAGCCCCACTTTGGTAGAAGAAGCTGCACGATGATGCCCATCTGCAATATAAATATTGGGCACTGCTTTGTCAAATAATAGTACCAACGCTTCAATCGTTTTGGGGTTTTCAACGACCCACAAGGTATGCTGAATGCCATCGGCAGCGGTAAAATCATAGGTCGCTTTTCGTCTTACAATGGCATCAATCAATAGATCAATCGCTTCCACTTGTGGATATGCCATCAGTACTGGTCCTGTATGTAAATGGGTGGTACTGATATGGGTAATCCGATCTTTTTCTTTCTTTGGGCGTGTATATTCGTGTTTTTTGATACGATCATTGATATAATCATCAATGCTTGTACAAGCCACTAAACCTATTTGTTGTTTCCCATTCATCGTTTGTGCATAAACGTATAAGCTTTCTGCTTGGTCCTGAACCAAAACGCCATTGGCGACAAACTGTTCAAAATTAGTTTTGGCTTGTTTATATACTTGCGAATCGTAGGCATTAATGGCATCGGGCAAATCTATTTCGGAACGTATCACGCGTAGAAATGAATGCGGATTGCTTTCTGCCTTTGCTTCGGCTCGGTTTAGTACATCGTAAGGACGCGAGGCCACTTCTGCTATCTTATCAACAGGTGGGCGAAATCCTTTGAAAGATTTTATAGTAGACATAGTTTTTGATGATTGGATGACTGCATGACAGGATGATTGGATGAATAAATAGATCTTATATATTCATCCAAAAAACCTATTATTTAGTCATGATAGTTGGCAAAATAAGAATGAAAAAAGGATATTAAATTACAATCCCACAATCCCACAATCCCACAATCCC
>JAHDHP010000099.1 GCA_020631245.1 Bacteroidota bacterium
CCAATCACCCAGTCATCCCGTCATCCAATCACCCAGTCATCCCGTCATCCAATCATGGGTTATCGCGTGAGGGATAGTAGCGGTAGCTTGGTGAAATAGACAGGTAGTGAGGCTTGGTGAAGGGTGGCTGAACGACGGAGTGAAGACGCACTGAACTGTAGCCGAACACCTTGTGTATGAACCAACTACAAGCGAATAGCCCGACCTGTATTGCGTATATTTTTGCCCATTTCATGCGAGGACGCATGGGGTATTTCTGTGTTCATGCGAGGACGCATGAACGGGCAAAATATACGCAGTGCAGGGCACGCCCAAAAAATTATTTTGCTGCTGCAATAGCTCGAAACATTGCTAAATTTGCTTCCCATTTACTAGGCACAAAGCTTTCGTCATTGAATTTATCATTTGCGGAGAGTTTGACGATGACTGTCTTTGTAGCAGGATTGCCGTATATGAATTGATTATAAACGCCTTGTGCCAAAAACTCTCCATCTGTTCCATCAGGAATCCACCATTGATAGGCATAGCCTAGATTATGTGCTGATTGTGGATTGTTTTTTCCTGCTTGTAGATGTGGGGCATCGGGTGTAGTGGCAGCGTGTATCCAATCGGAGGAGATGACTTGTTTGCCTTGCCATTTTCCATCATTTATATATAAAGAACCGAGCTTGGCGTAGTCTCTAAGCGTCGCATTTAAGCCGCAGAGAGCGACTTCCATTCCTGTATTATCAATACTCCAATAGGCATCATGTTCCATGCCGAGTGGTTCCCATAATTTTTGTTGCATATAATCGGTAATAGATTGCTTGGTGGCTCTGGTGAGAATCATGCCTAGTACGTGGGTGTCAATACTGATGTATTTATTGTAGGTTCCTGGTTCTCTTTCTCGTGTGAGGCTGGCAGCGAATTTATCCTGTGATCTTCCAAAGGCAAAATGCCGTCCCCAACGGTTGATGTCACTCTTAAAATCGGCATAATCTTCATTGAATTTTATACCTGAAGACATTTGTAATACGTCTTTTATCTGGACGCCTTCATAAGCAGAACCAACTAATTCGGGTACGTATTCTTCGACATTTTGGGATAGGCTATTAATATATCCTTCATCGACTGCGATGCCGAATAAGGTGGAGATAAAGGACTTGGCTACTGACCAGGAGATATTTACTTGTGAGGCATGATTTCCTAAATAATAGTTTTCAAAAGTGATGCTGTCGTTTTGAATAATTAGAAAGCCTGTTGTTTTTGAGTCTTCGAGAAATTGAGGAATTGAGAGGCTATTTCCTTCGAAGTCAAAATGACTTGGTAAGGCTTGGTTTTTACTTTTTGGGTAGGTAAAAGGAGTAGTAGAAGCTTCGAGCGTTCGACTCGGAAAAGCCTCATGTAAGGTGCGAAAGTTTTCGACGATTTTAGCCTCTTCAAATAGGTGTGCCACATGGTGAACTCGCTTGATGGTTTTGCAAGAGAACAGGCACGTAAAGAAGATCAAGGAAAGGAGTACAGCTAATTTTGAATGGAACGATTTCATGTGTAAAATTTGATTCGTGAAATAAATTAATTGATGGTTGCAATATCCATGAATCACTTACACAAATCGTCTGAAAGGATGAAATCGGAGGTATTCGGCGTAGAAATAGGCGTCCGAGTACCTTAAATGGAGGTATTCGGACGTTTTTGGGACTATTTTAAGCTCTTTTTGTAGGCAGAAGGAGTGAGTCCTGTCATTTTTTTGAAAACAGCATTGAAGGTAGATTTTGATTTAAAACCTGCTTCTAGGGCAATTCCTAGTAAACTAAGGTGCTCAAACGCGGGATCTTTGAGTTTTTGTTTGACGGCTTCTACTCGGTAGGTATTGATAAATTCAAAGAAGTTTTTTTCTTCTTTTTGGTTGATAATTTGAGAGAGATACCCATTACTTAAATCCATTTTTTGGGCAAGTATTTTCATGCTTAAATTGGGGTCTTCATAGAGTTTTTCCTCCTCCATGAGTTGTAACAACTTTTGGTAATGTTCATCTGTTTTGGGCGAGAGGATGGGTTTCTTTTTTTCGGGTATAGTCACCTCTACTTGTTGTGGAATTGACGCGACTGTTTCAAAGATGTTTCTTCGTATATAAGTCGAATAGGCTAACCAATAAGTGATGAACGCAACTCCTAACCAAATGGGGTAAAAGAAAGTATTGTTGATGGGTGCTTGGAGTATTTTGTAGGTAAAGGCAATCCCCCATAAGACACATAAAACAAGGACAGCTAAGAGCGTATTTTTTAACCATTGTACACTTTTACTTTCTATTTCAGAGAAGTTTGATTTTAGTTCTCTTTCATATCTATTGAGCTTATAGATGAGTAAGATGCTAATGCCAATACTTGCTATAAACGCGACGACTTCGAAGAATTGATTGAGAGGCAGATAACATTGTTGAAAGAAACTAGAAGTATGGACTTGTAGTAGGAAACAAATAAAGACACCTATTTTAAAGAGAATTTGAGCGATCAATGGTAGGAGTAGCCCTTTTTCTTTCTTATTAAAAGTATAATCTGGCCAGAGGATTTGGTGTACAAATGCATAGAGTAAAAAAGGAATGCTTAGTGTAAAACTAAAAGGCAGATATTCAACAAAGCTGTGGCCCAATTCAATTAGTCCATTAGAAAGGTTTTGAAGAGAGATAACTAGGAGTAAAATGGCTAGATATATATTCGACTTCTTTTTGAATTGCTCACCACTCAAAAAGACGAAAGCCAATAGAAAGCCTTGTATACTTCCTAAGAATATTAATAAGTTAAACCAACTAAAATCTTGCATGGCGATGGTTACTTTTTATCTTCTCAAATCTTCTACACTCAAAGGTCGTTCCGATTCGCGCCATTTAAAGTTCTTTAATATAAAATCACTAGGATTCACCTTGCGCATCGGATAAAAGCCACCATCTGGACGCCCCAAAAATTTGATAATACTTACCTCTGAATTGGCAAATAACACTTGCATTCTGCTACACAAAGATTTATTAACTCCGACATACTCTTCTTCTTCATTTTGTACAAAATAAACACTCTCGGCATTCCCCTCTACCTCAATGCGCTCTAGCGTGTCTGCTTGGAAGTAACCTATCAAATCACGCCCTCCAATTTGATTATAAAACGTACTGTTTTTGATAGGACTTACAATCAATGAATTTTTGTACATATATAGACGATGGGGTCGGCTATTTTGGGTAGCAAGTACCATTGTATCAGCAGAAAGTTGGTTATCTTCGAGCCATACGACAGGATCTTGATATAGTTGAAAACTGGAATCTCGGAGTGAATAAATCAAAGAATCGCAAGCTCCTTGAAAGTCAGACTTATACAATAATACATTATTATAGGCATAGAGTGTAGTTGTTTTCTTGCGTTCACTGTCAGCCAACAAGGTATCGGCAGGTGGTGGGTTATTGGTTTTGGAGGTAAGTGTATCTGCTGTTAAGAACAGAGTATCTCCCTCTAAAACACTTTTTAAAAGCACCTTTTCATAGGCTTCTACATAATCTTCCTCTTCGTAGAAATTGATAATTTCACTTTCCACAATTACCTTAGTGGTTGTATCTTCCCAAATCACATTCCCTTTGGCATTTCCATAGCCCGCTTCTTTACGATAGGTAAACTGATTGGCTGTGATAATTTGCTCTTCGTTACGAATGGTGGTTCGTTGGGTGAGGGTTAAGTCTTCGGATTCGGTATTAAAAATGCCTTCGTTGGTTTCTATTTCGCTATCCTCTCCAATGATTGTTGAAGGTCCACTAAATTCAGCATCTTTTGTATCGAGATCATATCGCAATAGCTCTGTCTTGAGGGTGCGATCTGGTGAAACGAGTAAAACACTATCTTTGAAAAGCACACTATCCCCTACTCCATAATAAATAGCTTCGAGGCTAGTGAGTGTTGTTTCTTTATTCACTACCTTTCCTCCTTGCGAATAGGTACCAATTTCAGTCGTTCGATTATAAGTCAAAATAGGAGCTGTTAATTCCGACTCTTCCTCCTCATCTTTGATGCGCGCATTCCCATATAAAGTCGCCAGGGTTTCTAGTTCTTGATAATGGAGCGAGTCAGCGTATCCTTCTACTTTGGTATCGGTAAAGTACACATCTTTATAGAGTTCTACATCCTTGCTTTCGGTGTGATAACGTGCCGAATCAGATCGGATATAGAGGGTATCTTTGGTAAAGGTAACTTCTTCATAGAGATGAGCGACTTCTTTATCCCGCCACCAAATCACCGAATCAGCCGTCACCTTAATACTATCGTCTTCCATCGTTACATCTTGATAGAATCGTACTTTTTCTGTCGTTGAATTATAGAGTACCGAATCGGCGGTTACACGCATACTATCCCCTTCCATTATCACTTGCTGGTACAATTGTGCATCCTTTGTTTCCATATTATAATAAACCGAATCGGCCCGCACATTCATATCCCCATCATCCATATTCACATCTTGATACAGCCGCGCATAGTCGGTACCTCGATCATAATGCACCGAGTCGGCAGTCACTTGCACACTATCTTGTTCCATTTTCACATTCCCGTACAAAAAGGCTTTTTCTTTTTCAGATAGGTAGTGAATCGAGTCGGCTTTGATGGTGAGGCTATCATCTTGCATAACCACATCTCCATATAGTTTTGCTTTGTCTTGATCGGAGAGGTAATGAATCGAATCCGCTTTAATTTCCAAGCTGTCATCTTGCATCGTCACATTATTGTAGAGCCAGGCATTGCGGGTATCGGGATGATAATAAATAGAATCAGCTTTGATTTGCTTTTCTTCATCCTCCATTTCTACATCTCCATATAGTTTGGTTCGCTTAGATTCGGTCGCATAGTGAACCGAATCGGCCTTGACTTGCATGTTTTCGTCCTCCATTTCTACATCTCCATACAGTCGTGCCTCTTTATTATCTGTCTCGTAATGAATGGAATCGGCTTTAACCTGCAAACTATCATCTTGCATTTCTACATTGCCATACATCCTAGCTCCTTTGGTATCCGTAAAATAATGCACCGAGTCGGCTTTGACCTCCATTTGCTCATCATCCATCTCCACATTGCCATAGAGTTTTGCATACTTTTTATCAGTTAAATAATGAACTGAATCGGCTTTGACTTGCACACTATCATCTTGCATTTCTACATTGCCATAAATCCAAGCACGCTCCCTTGCGGAGTCGTACCAGAGCGAATCGGAAGTCACTTTTATACTATCGTCTTCCAATACCACATTATCATACATATATGCGCGCTTATCGTTCGCAAAATAGAGCATTGAATCTGCTTCTGCATTTACCCCATCTGGTTCACGGACGCGCACATTGCCCCATAGCCACGCTTTTTCTTTGGCTTTGTCATAAATAAGATGGTCAGCAAATACTTTTGATTTGCCATCATCGAGTACTACATTTTTGTTAAGATAGGATTTATTTGCTCTAGAATCGTGACGCACATCATCGGCTGTCGCATTAAAATTATCTCCTGAAAATTGCACATTATCTTTCAAGATAGCTTCTTGGCGATCCGCAAAATAGTCGATTGCCTCTGCTTTAACAGTAGAATTCCCATCATTCATAATGACATTCCCTTCAAACTCCGCCTTCCGAGTTGAAATATCATAACGCAGTTCATCAGAATTGACTTTTACACTATCATCTTTTAGGTAGACATTGTCATACAGGTAGGCTTCTTGTCGAGCCACGGAATATTCTAGGAAATCGGATTCTACTTCTACTTCTTCATTCACCATTTTCACATCTCCATATAGAAATGCATCCTTTTTATTGACATAGTATACTACAGAATCAGCATAGACATCTGCTTCTTGATCGGTCATATAGACATTGGGAAATAGAGTAGCTTTTTTGGTATTGACATCATAAATGAGTTCATCGGCTATAATGTCTGACTTTTTATCGGTGAGTCGCACATTTTTTTTGAGGCGGGCAATCTTTGTATTCCCATCATAAAAAAGGTATTCGGAATAAATATCAATCGAGTCTCCTTGTTCAATATGAATACTACCAAAAGCCTCCAGCGTATTTTCTACGGGATATAAAAGGGCACTATCACATTCAAAAATGACATCATCTTGCATGACTAGCACATCTCCGATTAGTTTTCGAAGATCTTTCCCCTCTTTTTGTAAGATATCTAGATATTCTGAATTGACGATTTTGAGTTTCTTCGACTCATCAATCGTATCCATCGGATTAGGTATTGGAGCGGTTTGTGAATAGGCTAAAAAATGACTCAGGGTGAGCAATACTAATAGCGGTAGGTATTTTATGAAAGGTACTTGTTGCAAATGAATTTATTGTTTGAGGTCATAAAGATAACTCAAAATCCATTGTTATGTTATAGTTCGGTCGTTAAGAAATGTAAATCTTCGAAGAGCTTGCAAATTCAAACACAAAATCACCTTGTTATCATCATTTGGGCGCATCCCCATTTTAAAAAAAAGATGCCACCAGCGAGAACGCTGGTGGCATCTTTTTTCAAAAATGGGGTCGGGCTATCCGTTTGTAGTTGTCTCGCATACACTAGTTCAGCTAAATACTCCTAGCAGTGTCTTCCTCCCGTCAGCCCTGCTAGTCGTAGCTTCACAAGCGTCTGCTTCGTCAAGCTACCACTACTATCCCTTGCGTGTATTATTTCCCTCTCCTAGCCTTACGTGCCGCCTTTCTTTTTTGGCGTTCTTCCCATTTCTTCCCACTAAATAAAGAGAAATGGACATAACGACTTGGATTGGCTTTAAAATCGACCATGAGGCTATCTACATGAGTCGTAATACTATCGAGATTGCTATAAAGGCGTTCATCATTAAAGATTTTACCAACAGTTCCTTCCCCACTATTGATTTGGCTAATAAGTTTATTCGCTTCATCGAGCGTCATAGTCAAACTTACAATGGTAGAATCGGCATTGGTAATGACCCCACCTAATGAATCCATAATAGAAGTAGTAGAATTACCTAATTCGGCAAACACTTGGTTGACATCTGTGAGTACTAGCTCAACGGTATCAATAATATTCCCAGCTCCTTTAAAAGAACCCATTACCTCATCCATCGTTCCCATTACTTTATCCACTGATCCTAAGAGCGGTTTGACTTCACCGATCATGCCAGTGGCAGCGTCGCCCACTTTACTAACTGTATTTTCCAACTCCTTGACAGTTCCGCCCGTACTTGCTACAAAGCCATTTACTCCACTAATCGTCGTTTTTAAATCGGTGGTAATTCCTTTGAGATCATCTGTAATTCCTTTGATAGGCATTTCGCTTAGGTCATTCGTTAGTTTTTCGGCATTATCAAAAATTTTATCTAGATTTTTTGTATTCCCTGCCAAACTAGAACCCAGTTGTTCTACATCTTCTAAGATGCCACTTATTTTTGTTAGGTCATTTGTTGTAAAGTTTTCAAGTCCTCCTACAATTCCTTCCATTCCATTGATTAATTCTTCTAAGCCCCCCAATGCATCGCCTACCTTTGCGACACTTGCTTGTACTTCACTCATAATACCATCAGCTCCGTCAGAAGAGAGAATCTGATTAACATTATTAACCGTTGAATCTACTGATGCCACTAAAGTATCTATAGATACGACTAAGGCTTCAATTTTTTGTTGGGTAGGTACTAATTGTTTTTCGAGCATAGAGAACATACTCGTTTCTTCCTTTCCACCAACATAAGTACCTGTTTTAGCTACCTTTCCTCGCTTCTTTATATCGGCAAATTTTATTTCTAAGGCTTTATCGCCCAATAAACTAGTAGAAATAATACGGGCGGTATCATTTTCATAAACACCAATATCTTCGGTAATTGAAAACTTGACGATAACTTTATTGGGGTCTTCTTCTTTAAGGTAAATATCCTCTACAATTCCAACTTGATATCCATTAACTTGTACTGGATTGGATACAAGTAAGCCGTCCACTCGATTATATTCTGCAAAATAACTACGATCTTGCCCAAAAACTTTATTGCCTTTGAGAAAATTGTAACCAAAGAAAAGAATCGCTAGAGATGCAATTGCTAAAATACCTACTTTTGTCTCATTAGAAAGTGCCATTCTGAATGAATTAGAGAGTTATCGAGTTATTAGGTGGATTCAAGGTTGTAAATTCATGTTAGTTATAACTAACACAAATACCCAACCATATCGCCCATAACAACTGTACGCGTGAGGGATAGAGGCGGTAGCTAGGTGAAATAGCCGCTTTGTGAAGCTTGACCTAGCAGGGCTGACAGCAGGAAGACACTGCTAGGGCATTAAGCGAACTAGCGGATATGAGACTACTATTAGCCGAAAGCCCGACCAAGCCGCCGTACTACCATCCGTTTAGTTCATGCGAAGACGCATGAACGGGCGGGTGGTAGTATGGCGGCTTGGGCACGCCCAAAAAAATAATATTATAATTTAGTAAACTAGGGTGACTCTTTCAATTCCTTGCTAAAATAGTTAAAATATAATAACGTTAAAAAGAATCGACATAAACTTCCTATTATTTTTTAGCTCCATACGCCCTCTACTCTTCTATCTCACAGATAGTCAATTCGTTGTAAATATCAGATTGCAGGTTATATACCATATCTTCAAAGGGATTTTCTTCGATAGGACAATAGGCTCCTTCATCTTCCATACTATTTTTATAGCTTTTGAAGGCTTTAAAAATACTGGTTGCTATTTTAGCTTGTCCTTCTTTACTTTTGAGCAGTGTTTCTTCTTTACTATTGGTCAAAAAACCCGTCTCAATCAGCACACTAGGCATGGCGGTTTTATACAATACTAAAAAGCTTTCTTGTTTTACTCCTCTACTTTTGCGTTGTGTTTTGGCTTTAAATTCGCTTTCTACAAGCTGTGCAAAACGAATGCTTTGATCGAGGTAGGCATTTTGAAAAAGGGAAAGCATAATCGTATTAGCAGGATGTTTGGGATCATAATCATACTTGTGTTCGTAATCGTCTTCTAGGGTAATGACAGCATTTTCACGTTGTACAACCTCTAGGTTCTCACTACTTTTATTGAGTCCCATCACATAGGTTTCGGTACCACTAGCTCCTGAGCGAGAGGCATTGCAGTGAATGGAAATAAACAAATCTGCCTTCTGTTTATTAGCAATATTGGCACGTTCATTTAAGGGTACAAATACATCTCTATAACGTGTATAAATGACCTCTACCTTTTCTCTACCTTCTTTTTTGTAATAGCCATCAATCATTACTCCCAATTTTTTGGCGATAGCTAGTGTAATATCTTTTTCTCGTGTATGCCGCCCACTACAACCAGGGTCTTTACCTCCATGGCCTGCATCAATCACAACTTTCCTGATTTTATAGTTAGCATCTGTATCAAAATGCTCCATTTGTTCGTTTGTACTATTGTTATGAGATATTACCAAAAATGGAGAAATGGCAAATAAACTAATGATTAAGATGGTGGCTACTTTCAACACTGTTAAAAAAGTTTAAAAGGGTTTAAATTAGAAACACAAAATGCATCCATTCTATCTTTCTAATCGTTTAAAATAAAGAAGCTTGCTTTTTTATCAAACCTACGCCCTACAAGGCATAGACCATGCGCTTTTATGACTACATAATCCATTCCGCATATAGGAAAAAGGCATTTATGAAAGTAAAAAAAAGGTCATTTTTTCTACCATTTAGAAAGTGTATCTTTGCAAGATAAACGAATACCAAATTAATTGTACTAACCATCATATCATACTTACCTGTTTGTTGCTTTTCTGCACAGGGTACTTTTCTTTTGCCCAAGCAGTAGATAGCATTGCCTTGTCTATTCCCAATGACTCTATTCCGTCTGTCAATCCTACTGATTCTTTAGCAACTGACTCTTTAGGGGTAAATAGTGATACCATCCAACTTAAGTATGCAGATGGAGCCATTGACTCACCTATTAAATATAAGGCAAAAGATTCAATTATTCTAGACGTAAAGAATCAGCAAATTTACATGTACAATAAGGCACAGGTAGATCAGGATGGGCTAAATTTAACTGCGGGGCAAATAAACTTTGATTATAGCACCAAAACGGCTCATGCTGAGAGTATTACAGATACGGCTACTGGCAAATTAAGCCAACGTCCCTTGTTTAAAGAAGGAGGAAGAGAATTTAGAGCCGATGATTTACACTATAATTTTGAAACGAAGAAAGGAAGGCTGGGGCATTTGGTTACGAAAGAAGGAGAAGGTTATTTGCGCGGGGAAAAGGTGAAGAAAAATGAACGTGATGAGTTATTTGCACAGAATGCCTTTTATACGACTTGTAATTTGGAGCATCCTCATTTTAAGATTCATGTGAATAAAGTAAAGGTGATACCCGATAAAGTAATTGTATCGGGTCCTGCACAACTCGTTTTGGCAGATGTTCCTACTCCATTAGTGCTTCCATTTGGTATTTTTCCATTGCGCCAAAAACAAACATCAGGCTTGTTACTCCCCTCTTATGGCTACTCGCCTCGCCAAGGTTATTATCTTACTGAAGGAGGTGTTTATTTGGCTCTCGGTCAATATTTAGACCTTGCCATAACGGGAGATATTTATACCAATGCTAGTTGGCGATTGAGTGCCTATAGTCGATATAAGGTGCGTTATAAGTACAACGGTTCTTTGAATGTCGAATTTGGTCGTTCTAATTTTGGGGAAATTATTATTCCTGAAGAATATCAACGGAACAAGCATTACTCTATTCGCTGGACACATAGACAAGATGCCAAAGCACGCCCTAATACGACATTTAATTCTTCGGTCAATTTTACCAGTCGCTCGTATAATACCGAATATAGAGTGCGTAACGAAGATGTCTTAACCAACACCATCACCTCTAGTATTGGCTGGTCGCATAGTCTACCTGGTACTCCATTTAATATCAGCATTAATGCGACTCACAATCAAAACCTCAATACAGGTCGTACCAATATTACCTTACCGAGCTACACGCTTAATATGCAACGGCAATTGCCTTTTAAACGCCAAAACAAGGTGGGAAAAACTCAATGGTTCGAAAAAATTTACCTCACTTATAGTTCAAATGGACAAGCTAGTATTAGCACCTTTGATACCTTGTTATTTAACGAGCCAATTTTAGACAAATTACAATACGGAATCAAACATACGGCGAGTACAGGGGTAAATATTCCTTTCCTAAAATACATCAATATTAATCCGAGCTTTAACTATGAGGAAAGCTGGTATTTGAAAACGAGTCGCAAAGAGTGGATTGCTGATACGATGTTTGTCTTAGACCCTATTACGAATGAGGTAACACAGGTGATAAAACCCCATTATGAAACGATTGATGTCAATGGTTTTAAAGCGGCTCGTAGTTTTAGATATGGTGCCAATGCCTCTACGACGATATATGGAACCTATGACTTTTCTAAGTTAGGGAAAGGGCGCGTACAAGGTCTTCGTCATACCATAAACCCTAGTTTGGGATTTACTGGACGACCTGATTTTGGAGCGGAACGTTGGGGCTATTGGAAAAAATACCTCACGCCGACTTCTACTTATTTAACAGACCTTGACACAGAAGATCCCAATTACTATTCTATTTTTGAGAACAACCTTTTTACTAAACCAAGCCGTGGCAAGCAGGCTTCTCTTACTTTTGGAGTGAATAATTATATTCAAATGAAAGTATTGAAAAGTAAACAGGATACAAGTGGAGTCCAAACAGAAAAGATCAATATCCTCGATTATTTTTCTATCAATAGTTCCTACAATTTCGCTGCTGATTCGATGCGTTTAGCTCCTTTTACCTTTAGTGGTGGTACCAATCTGTTTAAAAAGAAGGTTCGTCTTAGTTTTGGTGGCTCTATGAGTCCGTATGCATTAAACGAAAATGGGCGACAAATTAATCAATGGGAGTGGACGACCAATCGTCGTTTATTGCGGTTGAGTAATGCACGTGTATCACTCAATACAGGTTTTAAAGGCAAAGATCGACGACGGAAGCAACCTCCTGGAGCAGTTGCTGCCAATAAAAGACCTTCTGCTAATACCCCTGCTCGTCAGGCAGAACAAGAAGCAATAGATCGTAATCCCTCTGCCTATGTACAATTTAATGTCCCCTGGCAGTTCAATGTCAATTATACATTGGGGCTTAGTAATACACGAGTAGATGGGGAGCCTGTTAGTAATATCACCCAAACCCTTAGCTTTAATGGCGAGGCAAATCTTACTCCTAAATGGCGGGTTGGAGTTAACTCTAGCTACGATTTCAAAAACAACCAATTTGGACGTACTACCATTGATATTTATCGCGACCTCCACTGCTGGGAAATGACGTTTCTCTTGGCTCCTTTTGGTGTGTATCGTAGTTATGAGTTTGCCATTCGGGTTAAATCGGCACTCTTACAAGATTTGAAATTGACACGACGTAGAAGGTGGCAGGATTTTAATTGATTGCCGTTTTATTTGCTCATTTATACTTTTGATTTTCGTGGAATAAATGTACTTTGGCATTGTTAACCATACTCTAATAACATATAAACATTTATTTCATGAAAAAACTATTCATAAGCTTATTCTTTGTTTCTATACTTGGTGCTTGTGCCTCTGATGATACTGCCAGCAAAACCAGTACGGAAACATCAACAACTCAAACAGAAGAAACGACTGTTCCGATACAAGAAATTGAACAGTTTGAAAAGAAAATGGACGAAAGCATTGACAAAGTGAACAAAAAAACAAAAGCAACAGAAGAAGAAATTGACGACCTCTTAAAAGATATTTAAAAGCTTCACTAAACTTTCCAAAAAATTACAATTCCATACCTAAAATACATTCCAACTTACTCATAACTCGCCTAAATTATTATAAAAATAAACACCTCTTAAACTAAAATCAATGAAAAATCAAGTATTTCCACGCATTATACTTTTCTCCTTTTTAATACTACTATCCTTTTCTATGAATGCCCAAAACAATGAAGGAAAAGGAAAAGCCAATAAATCACAACAAGTTGATCGAAAAGGTGGGGGACAAGGACAGAACAAAGCCAATAAAGGCGGTGGGCAAGCGAAAGGACAAGGACAGAACAAAGCCAATAAAGGCGGTGGGCAAGCGAAAGGGCAAGGAAAAAACAAAGCCAATAAAGGCGGTGGGCAAGCGAAAGGACAAGGACAGAACAAAGCCAATAAAGGCGGTGGGCAAGCGAAAGGGCAAGGACAGAACAAAGCCAATAAAGGCGGTGGGCAAGCGAAAGGACAAGGACAGA
>JAHDHP010000100.1 GCA_020631245.1 Bacteroidota bacterium
TCTCGTTTTGCCCGTTCCTGCGTCCTCGCAGGAACTTCAGGCAAAACGAGAAAAATGGGGTCGGGCTATCCGCTTGTAGTTGGCTTGTAGAAAGCTAGTTCGGCTACAGCCCTAGCGGTGTCTTCCGCTGTCAGCCCCGCTAGGTCAAGCCTCACAAAGCTTCTACTTCGTCAAGCTACCGCTACTATCCCTCACGTGTAAGGGCATCCCTTGTGGTTGCCCATGATTGGATAATTGGATGATGGCATAACATATGCGCAAAATCACCCAATCACCCAGTCACCCAATCACCCAATCATCAACCATATGCGCATTCTCTTCCTAAACTACGAATTCCCTCCCCTCGGAGGCGGAGCCAGTCCCATCAGCTTCGAAATAGCACAACGATATGTGGGCTTAGGACATCAAGTAGATGTCGTTACCATGGGCTTCAAAGACCTACCCGATGTCGAAGTAGTAGAAGGGATCAATGTATTTCGCATACCCTGTATCCGCGCCAAAAAAGAAATTTGTCACCCACACGAAATGGTCACATTTGTATACAATGCCATCAAATTTTTGAAGCGACACCTACAAAACTATGACTACGATGTATGCCACAATCACTTTGTCATTCCAACAGGATTAGTTGCAGCATGGGTCTACAACAACTTCCAAATCCCCTATATCATCACCAGTCATGGAAGCGATATACCTGGTTACAATAATGATCGTTTCTTGTTTCTACACCGCTTTACCAAACCCATACTCAACTATATTCTCAAAAATTCATCAGGCAATTTTTCGGGTTCACAATACCTCGCCAATCTTGCCAATACCAATATCAATCCACCAATATCCTATCAAGTCATTCGAGAAGGATTTTATAGCGACCAGTTTCAACCCGCAACCAAAGAAAAAATAATCCTGTCTACAGGAAGGCTACTACCGCGAAAAGGCTTTCAATACCTCATCAAAGCCGTTTCCAATCGAGATATAGGTTACGAGGTACATATTTGTGGAGATGGTCCCATGATGGGAGAGTTAGAAAAACTAGCGGCGGTCTCTAAAACAAAAATCGTTTTACATGGGTGGCTCAACAATAAATCAGAGAAATACAAAAACCTCTTAGAAAAGGCAGCTATTTACTCACTCGTATCAGCCAAAGAGAATGCTAGTAAATCACTTTTAGAGGCTATGAGTGCAGGTTGTGCAGTCATTACTTCCAATGTAGCAGGCTGTCCAGAGTCAGTTAGTGACGCAGGAATAACTATTCCTCCAGAAAATGAGTTAATTTTGCAAGAAGTTATTGATGATCTAGTGGCCAATGAACACAAAATCACTGAATTAGGTAATAAAGGACGCCAACGCATCCTTGATGTGTATAATTGGGACACCTTAATCAAACAATATGAAAAAGTCCTTTACCAAGTTATTTCACCACAAGAAAGTGTCCAAGGAATGATGATACAATAAATTCACATTCTCCCAAATAATGGTTTAGCTTTCTTCCCCAATCATAAAAAACACAAACTATGTCCACCAAAAGAGTTTTAATCACTGGAGCAGCAGGTTTTTTAGGTTCTCACCTATCCGACCGTTTCCTCGCCGAAGGATACGAAGTCATCGGAATGGATAATCTCCTGACAGGTAGACTCAAAAATATTGAGCACCTCTTTCCTCGTAAGGATTTCCAGTTTTACCACCACGATGTATCTAAATTTGTACACGTACCTGGACAACTTGATTATATCCTGCATTTTGCTTCACCAGCTAGTCCTATCGACTACCTCAAAATGCCAATCCAAACCATGAAGGTAGGTTCTTTGGGCACACACAATCTACTAGGTTTAGCAAAAGCAAAAAATGCACGTATTCTCATTGCCTCCACTTCTGAAGTATATGGCGACCCAACAATTCACCCACAGCATGAAGAATACTGGGGAAATGTAAACCCAATTGGCCCACGAGGTGTGTATGATGAAGCTAAACGCTTCCAAGAAGCATTGACAATGGCCTATCACAACTTTCATGGCTTAGAAACGCGCATTGTCCGTATTTTCAATACCTACGGGCCACGTATGCGTCTCAATGATGGTCGGGCTTTACCTACCTTCTTACGCCAAGCTATAGAAGGAAACGACCTTACTGTTTTCGGAGATGGTTCACAAACACGCTCTTTCTGCTATGTTAGCGACTTGGTAGAAGGTATTTATCGCCTCTTGATGAGTGACTACCATTTACCTGTAAATATTGGCAATCCAGAAGAAATTACTATCCGCGAATTTGCGGAAGAAATCATTTCTCTAACAGGCTGTGACCAAAAGGTAATTTATGAACCACTTCCAAAAGATGACCCCAAAAAACGGCAGCCAGATATTACCAAAGCTAAGAAAATCCTTAACTGGTCGCCTACAATTGGTCGATCTGAAGGACTTCGCACTACTTATGAGTATTTTCAAAAAGAAATTGCTGCGGGAAGTTTGATTCATTAACGATAGACAATATGAACATACTACACATTATTGATACTATGAGTTTGGGAGGGGCACAAACTATTATCAAAGCTGTTTTCGAAAAGCTTAATGATGACCCTAATTTGTACCTCTTTGCCCTACGAAAAAAGGATATCACCATCGAGGTAGATCATCCTAATATTTTTGTTTTTGACTCAACGGCAAAGTATTCGTTCGCGCCTTTGAAAGAAATGGCAAAGTTGATTCGAGAAAAGCATATTAGCGTTTTGCATTGCCACCTATTTCGCTCTGAGATATTTGGGTATTTATTGAAGAAATTCTATTTCCCTAATATCAAGCTTATCTTTCATGAGCATGGGCAAATTGTAGGTAGCGACTTGAATAGTAAGGTAGAAGATGCAGCCTATGTGGGTTTTAAAAAGGTATCCAAAAGTACTGCTGACCTAGGAATTGCGGTATCAAATGCAATGAAAGAACACTTAGTCGAAAGGGCCAGTATTCCAGAGAAGAATATTACAACTCTCTACAACTTTGTGGATCTTAAGAAATTTAAGCCCGAAGATATGCTGGCTCAAAAAGGCGTGTATCGGCAACAATTAGGTATTGCTGAAACCGATTTTGTAGTAGGGTTTGCTGGGCGTATTATTCGAAGAAAGGGCTGGCGTACTTTTATTGATGCTGCTCGCTTAGTGGCAAAAGAAAACACTGATATTCACTTTCTAATTGCAGGTAATGGAGCTGATCGAGACGATATGTTAGCTCTTATTGATGAATATGACCTCAAAAAACAAGTGCATTATTTGGGTTATGTCAATAATATGCTGGCCTTCTATGCGGCTCTCGACTGTTTTGCCATGCCTTCTCATTTCGAGGGTTTACCTATGACCCAACTCGAAGTAATGGCACTTGGTGTACCACTAATTACTGCCGATGGTCCAGGGATGGATGAAATTCCACAAGATGGCAATGATGCCTTGTATATGGAGATGAAAAACCCAGCAGATTTAGCCGCTAAAATTAATAAATTAGCACAGGAACCACAATTACGTTCCTTCCTTTGTGATAATGCCATGCAAACGGTACAGGAACATAGCTTGGACAACTATGTTAAATCACTTTATAACATCTATGAAACGCTGAACTAACCGTATCCTTTCATGGCGCAAAATTCCCCTTTCCAATTAGATTTTGTAGGTATTGGAGCACCCAAAGCAGGTACGACTCAAGTAGCCAATTTATTGGCTGCACACCCACAGCTATGCCTATCGGAGCCAAAAGAAATTCATTACTTCAATCAGAAGAGTGCTTATATTCACCCACCTACCAACAAAAATCATTCAAAGGATACAGCTTGGTATACCAAGCATTTTGCACATTGTAGCATAGACAGTTTAAAAGGAGAATTTTCGACAGGTTATTTATATTGTTCGGATGCAGCAGCGAATATAAAAACCTTTAACCCACAAGTAAAAATCATTGCTTGTTTGCGCCACCCTGCCGAACGTGCCTATTCACAGTACGTGATGTTTCGATACTATTTCAAAAAAGAGGATCGCCCTTTTGATAAGGTCATTCGAGAAGAAGCAGAGTTTGCCGAAAAAAGCAAATATTACAAACAACTAAAACGCTATTTCGATTTATTTGACCCTTCTCAAATATTGATTCTAAGCCTCGAAGAAATCAAAAAAAACCCCAAAGAAATAGCTAAAAAACTATATCATTTCTTAGGAGTTGATACGTCCTTTATGCCACCCAATATTATGGAACGAGCCAATTCGGCTAAAGCTATCAAATTGCCTATTGTTTCGTGGGCAATGGGCGTTTTTTCTTCTGTAATGGTGGGATTAGGTTTATCAAAGGTGGTCAATTATCTCAAAGAAAAGGGCTTTAAAAAGTGGGTCATACAACTCAACAGCCAACAAATGGACTACCCACCCATGTCTACCGAGAGCCGACAGTATTTACTCCAACAACTAAAAACAGACACCGAACAATTAGAGCAACTTTTAGGACAGGATTTTTCACATTGGAAAGTGTAGTAGGATATGATTCATCAACAAGCAGATTTTCGCCTCGATTTTATTGGCATCGGTGCAGCAAAGTCAGGAACTACCTGGTTGGCAGATAACCTCCGCCAACATCCACAAATCTTTATTCCTGAGCTAAAGGAATTGGTTTACTTTAACCAACACCTTAGTCGAATGCCAGGCGTAGAAAATTCAAATTATTCCCTGCCCTTGTCGTGGTATCACGACTTTTTTTCAGAAACGAAACAGGGATTGGTGAATGGAGAAATTTCAGTGGAGTATCTGATTAATGGAAATGCAGCGAAGGATATTTATAGATATAATCCAAAGGTTAAAATACTAGTTGTACTAAGATACCCTCCCAAACAATTACATTCCTTATACTTATACTTGGTGCAGCGAGGTGTAATCAACTTTCCGACCTTTGAACAGGCGATTGAAAAACGTCCCGATTTATTTATGCATTACAACTACTACCAACACCTCCTTCCCTATTTTGAAACCTTCCCCAAGGAACAAATCAAAGTGCTTTTATTTGATGAGCTTAAAAAAGATAATAAGGCTTTTCTAAAAGAGACATTGGATTTTTTAGGAGTGAAAGAGTTCTATCCTCCTAGCATTGATGATCGCTCGAATGAAACCAAAGAGCCGCGCATGAAGTGGCTGAATCACCTCATCCAAAATACACGTCAAAATATTACAAAATATCGATTGGAGTGGGTATTACCTGTATTGCGGTATTCAGGAATCCTTCCATTAGGCATGCTCATTCGAGATAAATTAAATGTGAGAAAGATGGCTAAAAAGCCCCAATTATCACCTGAAACGGAGCAATATCTCAAAACACATTACCAAGCAGATATTCAACAATTAGAGCAATTACTTGAACGTGATTTATCCGCTTGGAAATAAGTACCTAGACATAAATTATTCAACAAAAAATAACCACATAAGGCAGATAAGAAGCATAAGAAGTTCATTGA
Organism: Bacteroidota bacterium; assembly: GCA_020631245.1. GTDB lineage: Bacteria > Bacteroidota > Bacteroidia > Chitinophagales > UBA2359 > JAHDHP01. The sequence continues at coordinate 5,467 of JAHDHP010000100.1, forward strand.
TAAATATCCAATTATCTGAATGGCAAGAAGAACTAAGTACACGTCAAAGACGACCCCTAATGTGGGCTTTGATGCTCTTTAATAGAGAGCGTATTTTTTGAAGCTTATATATCTTATGTGACTTATTTTTCTTATGTGGTTCCAATTTTTTGATACTCGTATTATGTCGGAAAACTTTTGTCCATGTACTTATTCTGGCATTTCCTGTTTTTTAGTAGTCTTTCTTATTTAACTGGATAGACTACTTAACTACTTTTTGTTTTTCTTTAGCAGCTTTTTTCTTTTTCTTATTTTCTTGCTTTCGTTCAGTCGTATTCCACTCATTATTATACTGTGCCTTTTTCACTTGCTCATAGGGTAACACATTTGAATTCTTTGCAAAATCTCCAAACTCGCTTTTTAGTTGGCTAACCATTGCCGTTTCTTGTGCAGCTAAATTAATTTTCTCTGTCCCATCTTTTTTCAGGTTAAATAAATAATCCACCCCATTTGCATCATTATACCATTTCCATTTCTCTTGATAAATAGCCGCTTGTTGCCCATACAAATCCCAAAATAAATAATCACGTTCTATCTTAGGAGATTTGTTTTTCAAAAGAGGTAGTAAACTCTTGCCTGTTGGCTGAATGGTTTTCGAAAAGTTATTGTTCATTTTATACGTAATACCTGTAATCTCTAAACAAGTAGGTAAGATATCCATCACATGTGCCGCCCCTTCAATGATAGCCCCTTTCTTATGGGCTAAACCATCTGGCCAATGAACAATAAATGGAGATTTTATGCCTCCTTCTCGCAAACTCGTCTTTACCCCATTAAAAGGCACATTAAAAATATCGGCTCGCCCATGCCCATCTGCCCCATTATCAGAGAAATAGATGATGATCGTATTGTCCAATTCCCCCATTCCTCGAAGTTGTTGAACTACTCTTCCAACATTTTTATCAACTACTTCCATCATCGCAGCATGTGTCGCTAATTTAAGTGTCAACTCCTTTCGGTTTTCATGCTTGGAAAAACGCCCTTCCTTAAAAAGGTTAGAAACAAACTCATTATTTATTTCCCAATCACTATCAATCAATCCCTCTTTCTTAATATTCTCAAAACGTTTCTGGCGGGTTCGCATAATTTCTTCCGCAGAATTATACTTCGCAATATACTTATCTACCAATGGTTTGGTAGCTTCAAGCGGATTGTGAGGAGCCGTGTAAGGAAGGTATAAAAAGAAAGGCTGTTCATCTTTTTGACGTGCTTCTTTAATAAAATCAAGTGCAAAATCTGTAAAGGCATCTGTACTATAAAATAGACTTGGATGTTTTGCCGTATTGTACAATTCCTTTCCATTATAATAAGGTCTTGCATCCCACCCTTTCCAATGTCCACTGCTTCCATGTATCAATCCAAAAAAATAATCAAAGCCTCTAGCCAAGGGCCACTTTGCCTGCTCGGTAGGTTTCGGATTAAATGGCGCATGATGACTAATCGGATCTGTTCGTTCTCCTCCCAAATGCCACTTACCAGACATCATCGTATGATACCCCCCACTCTTTAATAATTCTGCCAAAGTAGGATAATTATCATCTAAATACCCTTTATACCCTTGCAAATTCGTTTCATTTTGTACCCGACATAAATCACCCGCCCCAACAGTTGTTGGATATTGACCAGTCAATAATGCCGCTCGTGTAGGGCTACACTTACCATAGTTATAGAAATTCTTAAACCGAACTCCATCATAAGCCAAAGAATCCAAATGAGGAGTAGAAATCTCTCCCCCATAACAACCCAAATCCGAATAGCCTGAATCATCAGTAACTATCACCACAATATTAGGAGCTTTCTTTGATTCACATGAAAAAAAAGAACTAACAAATAAGCTGAATAAAAAAAAGTGAAGAATGAGTATTCTTTTACGTAGTAATTTTTCGAAATACATATTGGACATATTTATAACAGCTAAATGTACGGATTTTACATCAAATTAAGGTCACAACATTCAAATTCTATCATTAAAATTATGTTCCGCTACACAGAATCCAGCAAGAATCATTTTTTTTTAGTACCTTAATTTTCTTTTAAAAAAAACCCAACCAGCATGTCTATACTTATAAAAAATGGGCACATTGTCACCGCTTCCGAAAACTTCATTGGTGACCTATATATTCAGGATGATAAAATTGCCGCTATTGGGCAAAATCTACCTTATCAAGCCGATCAAGTCATTGATGCAAGTGGGAAACTCATCTTCCCAGGTGGTATCGACCCACATGTACACCTTGATATGCCCTTCATGGGTACTTCTTCTAGTGATGATTATAGCACTGGAACCCTAGCTGCATTACATGGAGGTACAACCATGGTCATCGACTTCATTCTCCAAACACAAGGCGACACCTTGTATAATGCACTTCGCACATGGCAAGGAAAATCAGCGGGTAAAGCTTATGGTGATTACTCTTACCACATGGCTGTTACAGATTTCAATGAAAATACCCGTAAAGAAGTTATCGAAATGATTCATAAAGAGGGAATTACTTCCTTCAAAACCTTTATGGCCTATAAAGGAGCCTTGATGATCGATGATGGACAAATGGTCGATTTAATGCAAACAGTACGAGATCATGGGGGCTTGGTAACCGTTCATGCTACCAATGGAGATATGATTGACAAATTAATTGCCAAACATCGAGCCGAAGGTAAATTATCCCCTCTCTATCATTACCTTTCTCAACCCGAAATTACAGAAGCGGAAGCATCTGCCCGCTTCTCAGATATGACCTTCTATACGGGTTGTCCAGGTTATATTGTTCACCTTACTTGTGAAGGAGCCTTAAATGCCGTTCGACAAGCTACCAAAAGAAACCAACGTGTTTTTGTAGAAACATGTATTCAGTACCTACTCCTAGATGCCTCTCTCTACGAAAAAGATTTTGAAGGAGCTAAATGGGTCATGAGTCCTCCGCTTCGTGAAAAGAAAGACCAAGCAACCCTATGGGCAGGAATCAATCAAGGTTTAGTAAATGTCGTAGGAACAGATCACTGTCCTTTCATGTGGGAACAAAAATTGATGGGTAAAGATGACTTCTCTAAAATTCCTAACGGACATCCAGCTATCGAGCATCGTATGGAACTACTCTATTCTGAAGGAGTAGACAAGGGACGTATTAGCCTCAACAAATTTGTTGAAGTATCTTCGACCAATGCTGCCAAAATATTTGGTATGTACCCTCAAAAAGGAACACTCGCTCTTGGTTCAGATGCCGATGTCATTATCTTTGATCCCAATAAAAAACATACACTCTCCGTTGACACACACCATATGAATGTTGACTATTCTGCCTATGAAGGCTGGGAAGTAACAGGAAAAACCGAAACCGTTATCCTTCGAGGAAAAGTTGCTATCGACAAAGGAGAAGTACACATTGACAAAGGCTATGGTCAATTTGTAAAACGCGGAGCAACGTCCGTTACCGCCTAACAACAACATAATAAAACTCTATTAATATGCCACGAATGATAAAATCAGGACTCATCCAAATGAGTCTGCCAATTAGCGAAGGAGAAGGCTCCATCGAAGAAATCAAACAAGCAATGGTAGATAAACATCTACCCATGATCGAAGAAGCAGGAAAGAAAGGGGTGCAAATCCTCTGTTTACAGGAAATATTTAATACGCCTTACTTCTGCCCAGGTCAAGATAAAGCATGGTACGCATCTGCCGAAACCATTCCAGGTCCTACGGTCGAAATGATGCAAGAATACGCCAAGAAATACCAAATGGTAATCATTGTGCCTATTTATGAAAAAGAACAAGCAGGTATTTTATACAATACGGCTGCTGTTATTGATGCTGATGGCTCTTACCTCGGTAAATACCGCAAAAACCATATTCCACATACAACAGGTTTCTGGGAAAAATTCTTTTTCAAGCCAGGAAACTTAGGTTATCCCGTATTTCAAACGCAATATGCAAAAGTAGGGGTATACATCTGCTACGATCGTCACTTCCCTGATGGTGCGCGTGCCCTCGGACTCAATGGCGCAGAAATCGTCTACAATCCATCTGCTACAGTTGCTGGATTATCACAATACCTCTGGAAACTCGAACAACCCGCACATGCTGTTGCCAATGGTTACTTCATGGGATGTATCAACCGAGTAGGAGAAGAAAAACCCTGGGGACTAGGTCGCTTCTATGGCACCTCCTACTTCGTAGACCCACGCGGGCAAATCATTGCAGAAGCATCCGAATACGACGATGAATTACTCATCTCCGAATTCGACCTCGACATGATCGACGAAGTACGCTCTACCTGGCAATTCTTCCGCGATCGCCGACCAGAAACCTATGGTAAATTAACCGAACTCTAATTTTCACAATATGGCTAGTTACAAACGCCCCACCAACGAACAAGAGTTCGAGCAAAACTTCGCTGCCGAATACCCACTCATGAACGATACCCAAGCGTATTATGAGAGTTCGCGCTGCCTATTTTGCTACGATGCTCCCTGTATCAAAGCTTGTCCCACTGAAATAGATATTCCGCTTTTTATTCGACAAATAAATGCAGGAAACAACATCGGTGCAGCACAAACCATTTACGATGCCAACTATATGGGCAACGCCTGTGGAAAAGTATGCCCCACCAAAGTCTTATGCGAAGGTGCCTGTGTATTCAATCACAGCGACGTACCTCCTATCGACATTGGACGCCTACAAAACTATGCGACCAATAAAGCGATTGAAGCAGGTAAGACATGGTTCAAACCTGGAGCCGATAATGGTAAAAAAGTCGCCATCATCGGAGCAGGCCCTGCTAGTATCGCTTGTGCTTGCGAGTTGCGACAAATGGGTTATCAAGTCGATATCTTCGAAGCAAAAGATCACCCTTCTGGACTAACAGTTTATGGCACAGCTCCTTACAAAATCACCAATGAAGAGGTACTCGATGAAGTAAAGTGGCTACAAGAGCAATTGAACTTCACCATCCACTACCAAAAACCCATTACCTCACAAGCCGATCTCGATCAACTTGCTAGTGACTATGGAGCTATTTTCATTGGTATCGGTCTAGGCAAAACACGTGCACTCCATATTCCAGGCACCGACAAAGTCAATTGTATTGGAGCCGTAGAATTTGTAGAACAACTCCGCATGAATCATCATAGTACGGAGGTAGGAAAACAAGTCGTAGTCTTAGGAGGTGGAAACACCGCTATGGATGCCGCTTCCGAAGCAGCTCGTATGGGAGCCGATCAAGTAACGCTCGCCTATCGTCGTGACCAAGCAGCAATGGGAGCTTACTACTTTGAGTTTGACCTCGCCAAAAAAGCAGGCGTTACAGGCTTATTCAATGTTTCACCTATTGCCATTTTAGGGGATGACAAAGTTGAAGGCGTTCAGTTTATCCGCACCGAAAACAAAGACGGCAAACTTCAAACGATTGAAGGGTCCGAATTCACCATCCCTTGTGATATGGTGCTTCTCGCTACGGGTCAGGAAAAACAAAAGTCTTTTCTTTCTCAAATCGAAGGATTAGCACTTGATGCTAAAGGACGTATTCAAGTGAATATCAGCAATTACCAAACAGGTAACCCACAGTTTTTTGCAGGTGGTGACTGTGTCAATGGAGGTGCAGAAGTGGTCAATGCAGCTTATGAGGGTAAAATGGCGGCTAAAGGTATCAATCAATACCTAACTCAATAACCCAATCATTCAATCACCCTTATGGGCGTGCCCTTCCACAGGTCTTTCGAGAAATGTGGGCTTGATTTGATGAGCGCGTAACGCAACACAATCACACAAGCCCTCATTCCCTCAATCCCTGCTTCAGGTCGGGCTTTCGGCTAATAGTTGGCTTGCAGAAAAGGTGTTCCACTAGCCGCCTAGCAGTGTCTTCCTTCGTCAGCCCTGCTAGGCGAAGTGTCACTACCTTTCTGTCTTCACCAATCTTCCGCCTCTATCCCTCACGCACAAATCCCTTAAAATGGCTCTTTTCTCTGAAATAACCAACCGCATCGAAACAGCCGCCAAAGAAAGTGCCTATACCAAAGATGCCACTGAAAAAGATCCGCGTTATCGTTCTTTGGGTTTACGTGCCCCTCAAATAAAAGCGATTGTCAAAGAATATAACGCTCAATTTAAACAACTAAGCACTGACGAAACACTAGCACTCATTGGTCTATTTATCAAAGGCTATGGGGAACAACAATCAATAGCTATTCGCCTTATGACAGGCATTTTGGATCATTATACGCCTAGCAACTTCTACTTACTCGATCAATACCTCGATCACCTTTGTGGATGGAGTAAAATTGACGATATAGGTATCTTAGTGCTTCAGCCCATTTTGAGAATATATCCAAAGGAGTTTTACCAGCAACTTACTGCTTGGAATAAAGCTCCCGAATATTGGAAACGCCGAGCAAGCGTGATTACGTTTACCCGCAAAATCGGTGCAAGTGGACAGTTTACTGAACAAGCTCTTACACTCTGCGAAAACATCATTGATGATGAGCATGATCTTGTGCGAAAAGGGATTGGCTGGTGCCTCAAAGATGTGATGAAAGGGGATAAGGAACGAGTAATTACATATGTAAAGGAGCTTCGTCAACGAAATATCTCCGCCGTCATTACCCTTTATGCCCTTCGAGACATAAAAGGCGATGAACGGAAAGAACTATTAAACTCGAAAAAATAATTTTCATATACTCTGTACAGACGTTGCGTGCAACGTCTCTACTAAAAGAATCGCTATGCCAGATATTAGTATCAACTTTGCAGGAATCAAAGCCCCTAATCCTTTTTGGTTGGCTTCTGCACCACCCACCAATTCGGGCTATCAAGTAATGAAAGCTTTTGACGCAGGTTGGGGGGGAGCTGTTTGGAAAACACTAGGCGTACCCGTTATCAATGTATCGAGTCGCTATGGAACGGTCAATTATCGAGACAATCGAATGGTGGGCTTCAACAATATCGAACTTATCACTGACCGCCCATTGAGTGAGAACCTCAAGGAGATTGAAGAAGTGAAAAAACGTTTTCCTAATCATGCGGTGATTGCTTCTCTGATGGTGGAAACACGCGAACAATGGCATCAAATCGTAAAGGATGCAGAAAATGCAGGTGCCGATGGCTTAGAACTCAATTTTGGCTGTCCGCATGGTATGTGTGAACGGGGTATGGGTTCGGCAGTAGGGCAAGAACCGAGTGTATTGGAAACAATCACCACTTGGGTCAAGGAAGTGGCTACAAAGCCCGTTATTGTCAAACTGACGCCCAATATCACCAATATCACCGAACCTGCTGTAGCTGCTGTACGTGGCAATGCCGATGCTATTTCACTCATCAATACCATCCAAAGTATTGTGGGAGTCGATTTAGACACTTTCTCTCCCTACCCTTCTGTAGATGGCAAGGGTACACATGGTGGCTACTGTGGTCCAGCCGTAAAGCCCATTGCCTTAAATATGATCCGCAACTGCGCACAACATCCTTCGGTCAATATCCCTATTTCGGGTATTGGCGGTATCGAAAATTGGCGCGATGCGGTGGAGCATATCTTATTAGGTGCAGGATCGGTACAAGTATGTACAGCCGTCATGCATTATGGCTTTGGTATCATCCGAGAAATGATTCCAGGCTTGATTCGCTATATGGAAGAAAAAGGATTTGAAACGATTG
>JAHDHP010000101.1 GCA_020631245.1 Bacteroidota bacterium
TGTATTGCTAGTAAAAATAATGGATTCACCTGGTAAAATATCACTCGTACTAGCTCGTAAGGAAGCATCTAAGCCACATGTCACTCGCAGCAATTCGTGAATCGCCAATTGGCAATCAGCTCCATTTGCTGAATCTCGTAAAATAAGGGAAATGCTATAGGTTCCTGCTTCATCAAATGTATAATCGAAACGTGGTTCACTAGAAACAGTCGCTCCATTTATTTGCCATTCGAGTTCTAAATGGCTTCCAACTCTAGTGAAAGTAACGGTACCCCCTTCACTAATCTCAGTATGGCTCATTTCAAAATAAGAGCTTGGCATTTGTCCATTTGCACATAAAGTAGCACAAGTAGGAGTAGCTAATAAGCTTGATCGAATAGTCGCTACTACAGCTCTCATGCGTTCACTTTGATTAGGGGTAAAATCATGAAAACAGGTAGATGCACCATAATCCATATAATTGGTTGCTAAGTCGGGTACATCACTAGTAAAGCCTGATAAACTATCCGTTGAACAAGAATTGTCAGGGGCACAAGCAGCTAAAGATTCAGTGCTATTATCAGGCGGTGTATCACAAATCATATCTCCTTCTAGGGTACAATCACCATTTGCACATCCTCCTTCAAAAGTATGTAGTAAACCCAAGTAATGACCCATTTCATGAATAGCTACTTTAGAGCCATCTCTGCTTGAGCCAAAAGTCGATGCCTCGCAAACAATTCCGTCTGTATCGCTTCCTGCCGAACCTGGTAAGGTAGCATAACCCGCAGGATCAAGATCGCAATTTGGTTTTATCGTATTAACAAGCCAAATATTAATATACTTGGTCGGATCCCAGCGAGAGATGTCCTTTAAATCAGAGTCGTCCTTCGTCATATGCATAATGGTAAGATGACTTTCATGACGGGTAACTCCATTCGTTAAGTTTCCTTGCTCATCAATCGTGGCTAAACAAAAGCGGATTTCTGTATCTAATCCACTACCTTGATCGTAAACATTGGCATTGGCAAACCCATCATTAAGGTCAGAAATGCCTTGTAATATTTGCTCATAGCTAATGTTCTCATCTCCATTGCGATGAATAACATGAATAACGATGGGTAAAGTGTAAATAGGAGGTGGAGCTTTTTCCGACGATGGGGAATGATTCTTTAACAGATAATCTCTAATTTGTTGATTGAACTGCTGTTCTTTCGGAAAAAAGTTGGGCGACTGACGAAGTTCATCCATAAACTGGTCAGTGCCACAACCATTCCTACTAGGGGGCTTCTGGCCAAACGAATAAAACGTAATACAAAGGCATAGGCATAGCAAAGCCAAACACCTTATAAATAAGGAAGTAGATTGAAACATGATGGTAAATGATTTGAGAGATTTGCTAATTTGGGAATCAAGAGGGATTAAAAAAGCGGTTGCTTGGTTGCATGTATAATGAACGTTACCAATTTTAAATCTATTGTCAATTTTCAAAAAAAAATATGCTAAAGGCAACGTATTCTCTAAAAGATCAGTTTAGTATTATACATGCATCCACCAAACATATTATTTTTACAAAAAAATATAGTACATGAAAAAAATAACTAGCCTTTTACCATGCCTATTATTAATTCTATTCATCTTTAGTCAATGTGATAAAGAAGATACACCTTCTATTGAGTGTTCAGAAGAGAATAGAGTAAATTTTGTTTCTAATTTTGATCCTGAAGAAGGGCGTACCATTGCTAAGTTCTTTGAAAACAAATCAATTGGTTTTGACGATAATGGAAACCCTTTTATTTGTGATGGAGAAAATTGGGTATTCTATTACGAACGCATTAGCCCAGATGACCCTATGATTGCAGATGACGAAATTACCCAACGATTTATGTTCGAAGTAGTACCACCTTTAACAGATAGTTTCTTGATAGAAGGGAGCGCATTAGAAGCTGCTAATACGCATTATTTTATAGCTTGTTTTTGTCCAGAAGTGGGTTATTTCCCTAGTTCAACAGGAAGTATAGATGCAACTCAAAGTCAGACGAGTGGAGATTGGGAGGTAACAATAGATGTAGAATATGGGAATAGTTATATCTACGACTTCAAGGATACCATTACTTTCGAGAAATAAATTTAATTCTAATCCATAAAATTAATATAGCTATAAACCCTAGAATAAAAAACATAGGGTTTATAGCTTGTTCAAAAGTGTAGAAGTATTGTGGGTCTTTTTGGAGAACCTCCTTTCCTTTGTGGGTAATAGTCATGACACGTACTACATCTTCTCTAAAAAAGAGCCAACCCGTTAGCCAGTTAAAATACATTCCCTTCTTGTACAAATCAGCCTTCAGTACTTTAAAAGTAACTACATCATCTACCTTAATTTCGCTAATTTGATTATAAATTTCTTCTTGTGACTGGTCTAATGGTAAGTTTCGAAAAGGCTTATCCCATTTGTCCAGTTTAAAATAACGTGTGCTTAGAATATGATTTTTGTGAGTATCCTTATAGTACTCACCTATATTAGTTTTTACCTTGCCTGTAACTTCTGTATAAGAAGCAGGACTTAGTTGATCTGCAAAATGTTTGCGTAGAAAAAAGTGCCCCAATATACAGCCAAACATAAGGAAAGCCCCCACTAATGTTACCACAAATACATAAATACCCGTTTTGAGTGATGATTGATTTTGCATATCAGCATTATTGGGTTTGTGGGCGAGGAGGAATCACTCCATACTTCTGTAGTGTATTAATAATGATCATAAATATCAATCCACATATAATTAACGGAATAGGAAACTGTCCCATCATTTCTCCATTACCTAAGTAAATACTCTCAAAATCACGAGAATAAATTATTTTATCCCCTTGCTTCAATTCTAATATTTGAATTGCATTCTTTCGATAAAAAAGCCTGCCTATTAGCCAGTTAAAATACATACCACGTTTATGAAAATCGTCTTTTAAAACCTTTACCTCCACATGAGCAAATAAAGGGATAGCTTGTATTTTGTTGTAAGTGGTATCATCATAATAAGTCGAGGGTTCAAGCGTTCGAAATGGAGTTTCAAATCCCTCAATTCCAATAAGGCGAGTGCGTAATCGTCGGTCACGTCGTCCGTACTCTGTCTCGTTTACATCCATTTGACCTTTAACAACCATATAAGAGTTTTCTGTCAAACTATGTAAATACTCTTTTCGAAAATGTACTTGCATTGCAAACCATCCTATAAATATCGAAATGCCAAGTACCATTAAAAGAATGAATAACACAGCGATTTTCAAAAAGTCCCCAACGCTTCTTATTGAGCTAGTAGAAGTACGTTTTTTTTTCTTCCTACCCATAACTACTTATAATTAACCACTGCCCAATATATACCCATCACCACCTGTCGCATTCGATCAAAATCTAGGGTTTCAATTGTATCACTTAGTTCATGGTAATTCTTATTTCGATAAAAAGCAGTATTACAAATCATAGCCGCCTTATAGCCCTCTTTCCAATAATTTTGATGATCTGAAAAATCAATACCAGGCATCGAAGCAGGCGCATTAATCGAATAAACAGGCACTTTGGAAATTTTAGCCATATTGCGTTTGATTTTTCGAACGATCTTCCCCTGTCCTAATTTGCCAATCACCGCAATAAAATTCCCTTTACTAGGATAAAATAATTTCATAGCACCAATCGGAAATTCCTGTGAGTCTTCTTCATCCGAATAATAACCGAGCATCTCTAAGCAAATCATCCCCTTAACTTTTACATTTGCCTCCTTCAAAGAGCGGGCATGAACAGCAGAACCCATAAATTTAGTTCTAAAGAAAGGAGGTTCTTCCAAGCTATAAGCCACAAAGTCAATGCGATAATCTAAATCAGGTTTTTGAGAATCGAGAATACGAGCCGTTTCCAATAAGCCCGTTACCGCACTTGCATTATCATCCGCGCCAGGTTGGTCGCCGCAAACATCATAATGCGCTCCAACAATCAGCCGCTCTGCATCTTCTGGGCCAAAAGAGGCAATGACATTTTTGTACATTCTCCCTTCTGCTTGATACTCCTGAATACTTACTTTGCAATCCAGTTTTTCAAATTCCGCTTGAATATAATCTGCAGCAGCATTTAAGGAGACTAGGTTTTTGTAATTTCGAGCTGGTTGTAAAGTTGTTAAAAACTCCACATCGTTGTACATCCGATCTTTATCAGCAAGGAGGAGTGATTTAATATACTTGTCCTGAAACAGGATAGGATTTGTTAATAGCCAAATGAAGATGCTAGTTAATAAAATAAGTACTCCAATAAAAATGAGCAATTTTGTCATTGATTTAGATAAATTTTGGGTGGTAAAAATGGGAGATTTCTTACTTACAACCAATGTACGCATGTTTTCGTTTCTTTAGTATGGGTTAAGATAAAACTGTTAGAAGAAATTTCAACACATATAATGAGTATGAACTCATAATTCATTTATTTTGTCTCAAATTCTAACACACCATCAATGATACAGCTACATCTCATCAGTTTCGATATTCCTGAACCCCCAGATTATGGGGGAGTGATAGATGTATTTTACAAAATAAAAGTCCTAGCTGCATTAGGTGTAAAGATACATTTGCACTGTTTTGAATACGGTCGTGCCAAAAGTGCTGTTTTAGAAACGATTTGTGCAAGTGTTCAGTATTATCCACGCAAAAAATGGTGGCAAAGTATTCCTATAAAGACTCCCCATATTGTCAGTTCTCGTTACTCTAAAAAACTTCTCGAAAACCTTCAAAAAGATGATTTCCCTATCCTATTTGAAGGCTTACATACCTGTGCAATTTTAGGACATTCATCTCTTAAAAATCGCCTAAAGCTAGTACGTACTCATAATATCGAACACGAGTATTACTGGTATTTGCATATCCCAGAAAAAAGCAAATGGAGGCAATACTATTTTCTAAGAGAGGCTCATTTGTTATCCAAATTTGAGGAAGAACTAAAACATGCTAATCATATATTAGCAATTTCTCCTAATGATACCCAATCCATTCAGCAAAGACTACCACATAATTTAGTCCATTATCTACCCGCCTTTCATCCAAACCAACAAGTCGATATTCAACTTGGAAAAGGGAACTACCTGCTTTATCATGGCAATTTAAGTGTCAACGAAAATCAGGGAGTGATGGCATATTTGATCAAAGCTATCGCAACTCATATTGATTATCCGATCATAATTGCTGGAAAAAACCCACCAGCCGATTTAGTAGAAGAAGCAAAAAAATACGCACATATTCAGGTCATTGCTAATCCTAGCCATTCAGAAATGGAAGACTTAATTCGGGAAGCACATATTCATTTTTTGCCCACTTTCCAAGCAACAGGCATCAAGCTCAAATTGCTCCAATCGCTCTACAAAGGGCGTTTTTGTTTGGTGAATATACCAATGGTTGACAATACGGGCCTTGGAGGTTTATGCTACATCGCCGAAACGGTCTATGACTTTATAGATCATATCAAAAACCTTTGTGAAGTGGAGTTTACTAGTGAGATGAAAGAACAACGTATTCAGGTCTTAAATAAGCTATTTGATAACCGTGAAAATGCCCAGAAAATTATCAAATTAGTAAGATGAAATGAAGTGACAAATTTGTAAGTTTAATAGTATTCAAATATTTTTACCCAATTACCCAATTACCCAATTACCCAATTACCCAATTACCCAATCATCATTCATGATAACCACTTCCTTTTTTCAATTATTCAAAATCGGTCCAGGTCCTTCTAGTTCACATACCGTTGGGCCAATGGTCGCAGCTCGGCAATTTCGAGAGCAAGTACAAAGTTGGATGAATACGCAAGATACTCCAAAAGAGTGGCGCATAAGAGTGGAGTTATTCGGGGCATTAGCCGCTACTGGCACAGGACATGGAACCCATCGCGCTATTTTGGGAGGCTTAATGGGAGCGCAACCAGAAACCGTAAATACCGAAGAACTTAGTCGTTTTTTTGAGGAACCTGATAAAGTGTACCAACTTACTTTTGATACAGTAGATATTCCCTTTACCGAATCAGCTATTTTTTTTGATTTTTCCCTCAATAAATACCGTCATCCCAATACGATGCGTCTCCTTTTACTAGAAGACGGACATGTTGTCCAATCCGAAATATACTATTCGGTAGGTGGGGGTTTTGTAGAGCGAGAAGGAGAGGAGCCTGTTTCGAAATATGATTTACCTCCTTTGCCATTTCCTTATTCAAATATGCAAGAGCTAGTCGATTTTTTAGAAGAGTCTGGTATGAAAGTCATTGATGTACTTGTTGCCAATGAAACCGTTTTGACAGGGTGGGAAGAAGAACAAATCTTTCAGCAAATTAGTCGCATTATGGAGGTGATGGAGCAGAGTGTGATCAGAGGCTTACAAAAGGAAGGAGAACTGCCTGGCGGTTTGAAAGTACAACGACGGGCAAAAGGGATGATGGATCAAGCTGAAAAATTACATCAACAAAATAGATATGCTGAAGCTTTGTTTTCTCGATTGAATGCCTATGCGCTTGCTACGTCCGAAGAAAATGCAGATGGGCAGATGGTGGTAACAGCTCCTACGAATGGGGCTGCGGGGATTATCCCGGCTTGTATGGCTTATTTAAAAAATGACTGTAAAATAGAACTGCGTACTTTACAAGAAGGCTTATTGGTTGCAGCTATGGTTGGTTTTATAATAAAAGATAATGCTTCGATTTCGGGGGCTGAATTGGGCTGTCAAGCAGAGGTTGGATCGGCTGCGGCAATGGCGGCGGCACTTTTTAGCTATTGTTATGGGGGGAGTATTTACGAAATTTCTTCGGCAGCGGAAATTGCAATGGAGCATCATCTCGGTATGACTTGCGACCCGATTAATGGATTGGTGCAAATTCCTTGTATTGAGCGTAATGCAAATGGGGCGATTAAGGCTTATAATGCTTATTTGTTAGCATCAGGAAGAACTTCAAAGCCTATTATTTCTTTCGATCAAGTGGTGGAAGTGATGCGACAAACAGGAGAGGATTTGTCGGCTAAATATAAGGAGACAGCAACTGGTGGCTTGGCTACTTCTTTTGGTTGGGGGAATATGCCAGGGAGTTGATGATGACTGGGTGATTGGGTGACTGGATGACTGGATGATTTAGCGTAACGCCTATTCAATCATTCAGTCATTCAATCATTCAGTCAATGACTAATCGCAAACGACAATCGTATCTCCTCCATCAGAAGAAGAAACAGTATGTACTTTATCACCATCTGCATAGATTTCGTATCCATCTTTTACAGGGCGACGTACCTTTTCACCTCCTGACAAAGAAAATTCAGAAGTTGACCCACCTCCACGAATGCGCACTTTTACGCTACTAGAACATTCATTTTCTAAATAAATATCTAAATAGCCCATTTCGGAGCACGCTATGTCTGGTGATGAGGTGTTAGTAGGAAGAATTGTAAAAGAAGAGAAGCTGATAATTGCTGCTATACAACAGCCTAGAAATAATTTCATGTGTAATACATTTTAAAGAATATTAAAAAAAACACAGAAACACATTGATGATTGAATAGGAATGTAAGTATAGTATGTGGTATAAAATTAATTTGATTTACACTCCATGATACTATACTGTTTATGGAGCTAAAAAGTTTCAGTTAGGATGTTTTTTTTAAATTAGGGTTGAACGGTTGAAGGATGTGTGATGAAATTTAAGGCTGTCATTGCTTGTTCGTTTCATGCGAAGACGCATGTGCTAACTTGGTGTTCATGCGAAGACGCATGAACGGGCAGTAGTGGTAGTATTGCGGCTTGGGCACGCCCAAATTTAGTTTAATAAAGATAATTTTAGATGAAATGTAATATAAGCATGACAAGAAAGTGACCTTTCAAGTAGCTATCGTCCTACATATCGGTACAAAAGCGGCAAGGTTTAAAGCCGTTCTTTATATGATAGCCAATCTTTTTTGCTATCTTCAACCGTCAATTTAATCAACCAAAATACAGCCTAAAGAAGCTTATGAGATTTTTACTAGTCCTTTTGTTATTCCTATGGTACATTTTTTCTTCTTACTGGTATGTTTGCCAAATACGAGAAAATAATTGTGATGCTATTGAGAATACCTTATTCTTCTGGAAAGATAATAAGAACACCAATAATCAGATTGCCAATAAGCCTGCTCCAAAAAAAGTAGAGGAGCCAACTCCAGCACCAGCAGCTACACCAGAGCCTGCTAAATTAGCTATTACTCCCCTTGAAATTGTAGATGGTACTACAACGGTAGTTAAAAATGAAGGTAATTTTGTATACAAAAAATCAGCAGATCAATTTGATAAAGATCCTGCGATGAATCAATCCTTGAAGCAAATTGCTGGATACCTTAAAAGTAATCCCGACAAGTTACTAGATGTCACTGGTTTGTACGATCAAGGCGAAGAGTATACAGGTAATCAACGCAACTTGGGTTTTGCGAGAGCTGATTATGCGAAGAAAC
The DNA here is from genome assembly GCA_020631245.1 of Bacteroidota bacterium. Classification (GTDB taxonomy): domain Bacteria; phylum Bacteroidota; class Bacteroidia; order Chitinophagales; family UBA2359; genus JAHDHP01. The sequence goes on from JAHDHP010000101.1 coordinate 8,469, forward strand.
AACTCTTAGGAATGGGAGTTCCAGCTAATCGCATTAATACTAACTCACGTATTAATCGCCTTGCTTTTGCTAATGACCAATTTGCGGGTGGTTTAGATTTTAAATTTAAAGGTGATCCAAAAGCTGCTAAGGCAGCAGAGGCAAAAGAAGATTCAAGTGCTACTGCTGCACCAAAAGAAAAGGCAGTTCCTTTACCTAATTTTGTGGTTAGAGATGGAAAAGATACTATTATCAATTCAGGTACTAATTTCCGCTTTGCACCCTCTAGTGACAAAGCGATTATGTCGGGTGCTTTAAATAAAGATGTACAAGGAGTGAGTAATTACCTCAAAAAAAATAAAGATAGAGAGCTAGAGATTGTAGGAGCTTATGGCGGTGATGAAGAAAATAAAACGGATTTCCCTAACTTAGGTGTAGCAAGAGCAGAAGTTGTGAAGAAACGAGTAACAGCCAATGGAATCCAAGCTGATCGTATTAAAACAAAAGGGAAGCGTAACAATAAACTTACTAAAGACGGTAATAATATTGTAGGGGGTGTTGATTTCAATTTTAGCGTGACTAAAAAACTGGCGGAAGCTTTGAAAACAAAAAATAAACTCCTATACTTCGATACTGGTAATGCGTCGTTGAATGTTACTCCTGAACTGCAAAAGTATTTCCGTGATGTTAAAACTTACTTGGAACAATCGCCTCAAAGTAAATTGCAATTAACAGGACATACGGATAATGTTGGAGAGGCTGCTAAGAATAAACAATTAGGTTTGAGTCGTGCCAATTTTGTGAAAAATGAGTTGGCAAAAATCAATATTGATAAGGCAAGAGTCTCTACAAAATCGGAAGGTCAAACCAAACCAATAGCCGATAATAACACCGATGCAGGAAGAAAAAAGAATCGAAGAGTAGAAATGATTATTCAGGATAAATAAATATTCGTTTCTTTTTCTAAAAATTATTAAATTAAGGGCTTTAAGTATGTGAAATGAAGAAGTGACGCTCACTTCGTTAAATTTCATCTCTTTCGCCTCATAATATTTCATCAGAAGAGATCAATTTAAATACACCACATCAACAATGAATAATATACAAGCATTATTTTCCGATCCCCAATTTGTAAGGCATTTGCTCGAAATTTTAGTATTACTTTTTGTAACCACCATCCTTACTTGGTTGATTGTAAGAGCTGGTTGGAAACGCCGTCTTCGTAAAGAAAAAGCACGGTATGATGAGTTACAAGTAAAGTATGATCAATTGCAGACTGAAAAAGATGAACTCAGTAATACTTATAATAAACTAGTAGGCGAAAAACAGCAAATTGCTGCTAAATTAGAACGAGCAGAAGGAAGTAGTAAAGATTTGCAACTACAAATTGATAATTTACAGCCTTACAAAATTCGCTATGAAACGGTAAAAGTAAATTATGATCGTAGTAAAGAACAAGTAGCTGCATTAGAAGATCATATTCGTACTTTAGAAGAGAAAGAGCAGGTGATGAGTATCGAATTGGAAGAAGCACGTGAAAAAGCAGAAAACGCACTTACACAAGTTCAAACCATTAAGGATGAACAAAGAGAAGCGGCTGCTAATGCTCGTAAAGAAAAGGTAGATGAAGTAAAAAATCGTTTTTCGAGTATCTTCAGTAAGCCAGACTCAACAACCGATGTTATTGATGAAGCAGTAGCCGCTGAAAAACAACAAGCAACTGCTGATATTAATGAGGCAATTGATGATGCGGCTGATAAAATGAGTATTCAAACTACTGAAGTAGAAGAAGATGAAGGAGTGATTGCTGATTTGAAAGAAGATGTATCGGAGGCTGCCGAAAATATTAAAGATGGTACAGAAAGTACCTTTGGTAAGTTTAAGAGTAAATTATCATCTTGGTTTGCAGCTCCTAAAAAAGAGGCTGAAGAGGTAGTCGAAGAAGTTGCTGAAGATATCAAAGAAGCTACAGATGATAAGGATGCCTAATAAGGTAGCTTGATTAATCAAATTACAAACAGCACCCATTCTGCAAGGGATTATTCTCGCAGAATGGGTTTTTTATTTTTATGACTTATGAGGTATTTCTTGCATCTCGCCTATGATGGTAGTTTTTATAGAGGATGGCAATATCAGCCTAATGTGCCGAGTGTACAGGAAGTAATCGAAAAGAAACTAGCAGTAATTTTCAAGGAGAAACTCACTCTTTTTGGTTGTGGGCGTACCGATGCAGGCGTTCACGCTAGTCAGTATTTTGCACATATTCAGCCTCCTCAACCCATCGATTTCGACCTTGCTTTTCGTCTCAATAAACACCTTCCTGATACGATTTATGTGTATGAGGTACTCGAAATGGATGGCAATGAACATGCACGCTACGATGCAATTGTAAGAACCTACGACTATTTTTTACACTTATTTCCCGATCCTTTTTTAGAACGATATAGTACTTATTGTGGCGATGCTTCTCTCGATTTAGAAGCCATGCAGCAAGCCGCTGAACTTCTTCCTAAATATACCGATTTCAAAACATTGTGTCGTAAACCTCATTTGTATAAACATACTTTATGTAAGGTAAGCGAGTCTCAATTAATCGTGAACAAAGCACAGAATCGCCTGCGATTTACGATTACTTCCAATCGGTTTTTACAAGGAATGATTCGCCTTTGTGTACATTATTTCTTGCGCATTGGCAGGGGAGAGATGAAAGTGGAAGAATTCGATCATTTATTAGCCAATCAACAAGAAGAGCCGATCAAACGTCCTGCACCACCAAACGGTTTATATTTGTCGAAAGTGGAGTATCCGTATTTAAAAGTGGAATCAAAGAACCAATGGATGGCTTTTTTAAAGCGAGATTTGGAAGGGTAGTTGGGCGTGCCCTTCCGCATGTTTTGGGAAATTGTAGGCTTGATAACAGATACTCATAAAACTAACACAATCCCTCAAGCCCACAATCCCCCAATCCCTGCTTCAGGTCGGGCTATCCGCTTGTAGTTGTCTCACAGCCACTTGTTCCGCATAGTCCTAGCAGTGTCTTCCGCTGTCAGCCCTGCTAGTCTTTGCGTCACAAAAAGTGGCTGTTTTGCCAAGCTACCGCTACTATCCCTCACGCGGCTCCTGTGATAGGCTGTAGGAGCGAACCTATGTGTTCGCCCAGTTTTCGAAAAGGGCAGACACACAGGTCAACCCCTACACCATTTCTCTGTGTTTATCTGTTGCGCTCCACAAACTGAATAATAGCATCCGTAAATGCTTGAGGTTCCGCATCCATGGGGGAGTGTCCTGAATTTTCGAAGATAAATAATTCCTTATCCTCACTACTTACTTTTTCAAGGGCAGATACGCCTAAAGCAGGTGGGACAACAAAATCGTATTTGCCCCATAAAAAGAGGGAGGGAGTCGTAATTTTGTGGAGTTGGTTGGTATAAGAAAGCTGGTCAATTTCGTCAATTAATAAGGAGCTGGCTACATTTCCACTGATGCTAGTAGTGATAGGATTGGTAGGAGAAAAGAAAATGGATTGAAGTGGTCCTTTTCCGCATCCTTCGCTTCCATTTACTTCATCGAGTTTGGTTTCAGCTTGGTGTGCGTATAAATTGATCGTACCTCCTTCATCTACTGTGATTCCTCCATCTGGAATATCACTTACAGCATCGAGTACTTCTTCCCAGAAATCAACATTTTTGTTGAGAGCTATTTGTTCTTCTCCAATAGTGATAAACATGTCAACGGCTTCTTCATTTAACATCGGTATGTCATGCGCACCATTAGCTTCAATCCAGCCATTTATTTCGTTTTGATAGTCCTTTTCAACCATGTATGCTGTTCCTAGTTCACCGCCCCAGCTATGTCCGAGTAGAAAGACGCTGATGTCACTTCCATACTCTGCTTTTAAGGTAAGTACGAGTACCTGTAAGTCTTCTACCATTTGTGAAATATTCATGTCACTGCTTGTATAGTGTCCATGAGAACTACCCTGTCCGCGTTGGTCGGTATAAACCATTGCATAATTTGCTTCTAACTCTTCAGAGAAATAGCCACAACGATATTCGAGTCCGTTTCCACCAGGGCCGCCATGTATTAGAATAATAAAGACCTTAGAGGCTCCATTGCCATATATGTAGGCGGGAATATCTGCTCCATTGTTTCTAATATGAATTACTTCTGACATTTCCGAGTCGAGTTCACCTGTAAAGGTGCTACAACTAGTGAAGGAGAGGAGGAGTAGGAATAGAAATAATTGTGCGAGGAGATTTGTGGGATTATAATACATGTGGAGGTTGATTAATGGTAGAGACAAGGCATGCCTTGTCTGTACGAATGATTGCGTGAGAGATAGTAGCGGTAGCTTGGTGAAATAGGCAGTTAGAGAGGCTTGTGCTGGCAGGGCTGACAGCGGAAGACACTGCCAG
>JAHDHP010000102.1 GCA_020631245.1 Bacteroidota bacterium
TGAAGCCTCGTCGTAGCTTTGGCTATGCACTAAAAAAATGCCTTGCTTAATCACCAAATACAGGCGACTTAACTAGTAAGTACATGGACAAAAGTTTTCCAACATAATACTATTATCAACAAATTGGAACCACATAAGAAAAATAAGTCACATAAGATATATAACCTTCAAATACTCTCTTTCTTAAAGAGGGTCAAAACCCACATTAGCTGTCGTCTTTGACGACGCTTATGTTCACTCAGTTCTTTTTGCTATTAAAATAATTTGATCTTTATCAGTAAACCGCTTATGTTTCTTATCTATCTTATGTGGTTATTTTTTGTCGAATAATTTATGTCTAGGTACTTAATTACTTATGCCTTGAAGCATTAGAATTGTGGAATGGTAGCTTTGAGTTTTTCTCGTTCTACTTTGATATTGGTAAGATCAACTTTTATTTGGCTATTGAAGATGGTAAAATAGCCTGAAATAGTTTCGAGTTGTTTTTTGGAGGAAGTTTTATCCAGAATTTGTTGTAATGGTTCTACTAAATTATACAGTCCGACGATTTTTAAAGATGATTTGGTAGTGTGTGCAGCAAAGTGTAATGTTTCCCAATCTTTTTCTTTCAGGGCCTCTTCCATTTGTGGAAGATCTGTATCTATTTGTTCGATAAAAAGATCAATCATGTCTAACATTTTGCTAGGATCACCTTTATATAAGTTATGAATATTAGAAAAATATTTTGAATAGTTTGATTCTTTTTCACTTGACACTTCTACTGCTTTTTGTGTGGTAAGTTGCTTGTTAAAAAACACTTTATTCAACTCATGAATGAGTACATCTGGTGGAAAAGGTTTACTGATGTAACTAAACACATTGTATTTGCGAGCAATAGAGGCATCTTTCTCATTGGCACCTGCGGTAAGAACAATAATTGGCACCTCTTTATTTTTGGATAACTGATCTTGTCGAAGTTCTATAATAAATTGAATACCATTTCCATCAGGCAACCTTACATCAGAAAGCAAACAATCGTATTTATTGAGTGTTAGTTTATGTCTAGCTTCTTTGATTGTTACAGCTGTATCAATGTCTATATTCCAGTTAGAGAACATATTTTTGATATAGAAAAGATTCACTTTATTGTCTTCTAAGACCAAAAACTTTTTGTCTAGCCAGTTTACAGGAATTATTTCTTCTTCCTTATGTTTATTTTCGGTATCAATTTGTGTTTGATTAGGAATGGGCAATTTTAAGCGAAGTCTGAAGCAAGTTCCGTCTCCTTCTTCACTTTCTACTTTCAAATCTCCATTCATAAGATTGACCAAGCTTTTGACAATACTAAGTCCCAATCCAGTTCCCTCATAAACTTGCCCTTGATTATCATGCACTTGTGAAAAATCGTCAAAAATACGAGATATTTTATTTTTTGACATTCCAATTCCCGTATCTTTTACCTCAAATTGTAATTGGCAGTTATCCTTATTTTTTTCAATGGATTTAATATATAAATGTACATGTCCTTTGTGTGTAAATTTGAGGGCATTATTGAGTAGATTAATTAAGATTTGGTATAATCGGGTTCGATCACAGATTAAATATTCAGGAATTGAAGAGGAGATAAAAAACTCCAGTTCAAGATTTTTTTCCTTCGCTTTGACTTCCAGAATCCCTTTTAACTCTTCAAAAAAGGACCGACAATTTATGGGTACTTCTTTCAATACTACTTTACCTGCATTTAGTTTAGAAAGATTTAGGAAATCATTGATAATAACGAGTAAATTATCGGCAGATCCTTTGATGACCTGTACAAACTCCTTTTGCTCGGTATCGAGTTGTGTTTCATCTAATAGATGGCTCATCCCCAAAATACCATTTAGTGGGGTACGAAGTTCGTGACTTACATTTGCGAATAACTGTTCTTTAAATTTCGATTCTTCTTCAATTCTTTTTTTAGATTCTTCAAGATCTTTTTGTTTTAGCTTTAACTCACTAATCGTTTGGTTCAACATATTCACAACTATATTCTTATCTTTTATAGTACGTTTTATTTTGAAATCAAAGATATACTGCTCTTTTTCAACAACTTTATAAAGCTGTCTAATAATTACTAGTTGTTCTTCAGTTAATGAACTTAACTGGAGTTGCTCCAATAGTTTTATAATTCGCCCCATTTTTAACCATTAATAAGTTTAAAGCCCACGAGTGAACAGGTTTCGTTAAACAAATAAAATTTACCATTTTTATTGCAACCTAATTCACCAAATGTAAAGTACCCGATAAAGGGTTTTCCCCACAAATTATACAGTCCATTTACCTCTTCATCGATAAGTGGTCCAAGTGATAAATTTCTTGCTGCACACGAAAAAAGGATCACTGCATCAGGCTCAAACTCTAATGCTTGTTGCTTAAAGTTTTGAAATTCTTCTAAGGTTTCATCAATTACCTCAAAACCTGGCGAAACAGAAAAAACAAACTCCTCGCCTTCTTTAACAGGTGCCACCATTACAAGTGATTGTTCTTCTTCATTGACCAACATGGGTGCGCGAATAATAGGCACCCCATCTCTAATTACTTGAATAGGATATTGGCTATTAGAAATAGCGACATTACCATCTTGTTCGTTCCAATTGTGATATTCACCAAAATATCGTTTATAAATCTCCAGTGCTGGTTCTCCATCAATTTGATAAATAATATTTTCTTTGGCTTTGGTAATACGTTTAGGAGTCCCCAAAGTACGCCAGCCACTGACTGCCAATCCTTCAACCTGAATTTTATCACCATCCAACATTAGATGAACAATACCATTTTCTGAAGCAATATGATCATTATCAAACACATACGTTTCCAGATCATTTCCTCCTGCCATACCTCCATAAATTTGCACCTCTTTCCCCAATCCATCATTTAAGCCTTCTATGACTAATTCTCCATTTAAGCCATAGGAGATCAAGGAAATGAATATTGGATTTTCAAATTTTTCTTTGGCGTACTTAGCTGCGTCAATTGCCAACTTATATGGATCAGCCTCTTGATTTTCACTTTGAAACAAAACACTAAAAAGTTCTTTAGGCCAATCAAAGAGCATACAAACCATACTTTGTTTATAAATATCCCCATCCTTAAACTCTCCAACTGTAGATCCTCCTAATAAGGAAATGTTTTTTGCCTTACAAAAGTCTTGAATGACCTTAAAGTTGCGTTGAGGATCTCCAAACAAAATGGCAAGTGTTGGTGCATACCCATCAGTACACCGTTGATTGATTTGTTGTTCTAACTCTTGAGAGGTATTTGCTTGTAGTGTTTCAACCCGCATAATATAAGTTTATAATACATGATACATATTACCTATATAGCTATCTTCATGCCATTTTTTAATTACGTAATAAAGACTTAATAGATACAATCATATCACTGATATTTGTTGTCACTAAATAATGAATACCTTCTTGTTTACGAAACCAGGTGAGTTGACGTTTCGCATATCGGCGAGTATTTCGTTTGATAAGTCGGATTGCCTCCTCAAGGCTTATTTTTTGATCGAAATAGTCAAAAAGCTCGGTATAGCCAACCGTTTGAAGGGCATTAAGATACCTGAAAGGATATAGTTTTTGGGCTTCCTCCAACAAACCTTGTTCAAGCATCCAATCTACTCTTGTATTAATCCGCGCATACAATTCATCCCGGTTGCGCGTGAGAACAACATAAATGGGAATAAAGGAACGTTTTTTTTTCGCTTGAGAGCGAAAGGAAGAATATGGTTTATTTGTACTTAAACAAACCTCCAATGCTCGCATTATTCGTTGGGGGTTTTGCCGATCTACTTCTTGGTAATAGATAGGATCTAGTATAGCTAACTGCTCTTGTAAAGAAGTAATTCCTTTTTCTTCGAAGTTCTGTTGTAATTGTAGTCGAATATGGGGGTCAACATTGGGAAACTGATCTAAACCCTCACAAACGGCTTTAATAAACAAGCCCGAACCTCCAACCATTAACACCTGCTCCTTCGTTTCGAAGAGTTCATCTAATAGTTTTATCGCTTCCTTTTCATAATCTCCTACGCTGTAAGGCTGATGAATAGAGCGGTGGTTGATAAAATAGTGCTGCACTAGTGCAAGTTCATCTGTACTTGGTTTAGCAGTACCAATAGACATTTCTTGATAAAACTGCCGACTATCACAAGAAACAATCACTGTATCTAATTGTTGGGCTAATTCAAGTGATAAGCTTGTTTTGCCCACAGCGGTTGGTCCTGTTATAATGATTAAATACCTACTCATTCTTCTTATTCTTTTTTGTATCCAAACTATCTATTTGCTCTTTGATACTTTGATATTTTATGTCTTTTTTGCTCTTATTGTCATGCTTCTTTTGATTTATTTTCTCGCCCACTTTATCCTCTTTTTTAGCTCCTCCTTTTAATTTGTCTTCTACATCTACTTTCAATTTTGTACTCATCACAGTCAAGGTATCAAGTATCCGTTCATAAATAAGATCAAAAGAATCAGGATGTGCAATATAATATTGAAACGCTTTTTCATATTCACTCCCTGTAATACCATGTACTTTGAATACATCTTCATAACGATGTTCCATTTTCTTTTTCTCAAACAAAGTATCTCGTTTGATAACTACTTGCTGATTGACTGATTCAGCAATATGAATATCTGTTAGCACCTTTACCATTTTATTCAAAGGGATTGGAGAGGCAGGAATATCGCTTTGTACATTTTCTTGGCAAGCAGTAGCTAATCCTCCTAAACCAAACAAGCCTAACAATATCATAAATTGTATAGATTGGCGTTTTAGATTTACTATATTTGTGGTCTTAAAAATAGACATTGATTTGAATTTAGAATTTTTCATTACCAAGCGAATCGCCTTTAGCAATAACCAAACTTTTTCAAGTTTTATTATCAAAATTGCGATTGTAGCCGTAGCCCTTTCCATGACGGTAATGGTAATTACGACCTCAATGGTCAATGGTTTTCAAAAAGAAATTAGTCGCAAAACCTTTGATTTTTTAGGGCATCTACACATCAAAAGCTTTGACTCAAATCGCTCTTATGAGGATATTAACCCCATTGATATTCGTCAAAATTTTTACCCACACCTTGATACCATTGAAGGCATCCGCAATATCCAACCCTTTGCCAATAAACCAGGCATCATCAAAATTACCAACGATTTTGAGGGCATCATTCTCAAAGGTATAGATTCTTCCTTTAATTGGAACAATTTTAAGCCCTACTTGATCGACGGCCGACCAATTGTTTTTGCTGATTCGGTCAAGTCTAACGAAGTGATCGTCTCTCAAATAACAGCAAAACGCCTTCATTTAGGACTTGGAGACCGCATTTTGATTTACTTTATTCAAGAAAAAGTACGGCAACGCAAATTAGAGATCGTAGGTATTTACAAAACAGGCTTAGAAGAATACGACGAAAAATTTGCCTTGTTTGACATAAGACATGTTCAAAAGCTAAATGGTTGGAATGAACATCAAATTGGAGGTTTCGAAGTATTTATAGACGATGTAAACGACCTTGATCGGCTAAGTGAATTGGTGTATTATGATGTAATTGGTGAAAACTTATACTCGCAGAGTGCCAAGCAAGTAAATCCTAATTTATTTGAATGGTTAAAGCTTCACGATATGAATGAGCGAGTTATTTTAGCCTTAATGATCATTGTCGCTATTATCAACATGATTACTGCGCTCCTCATCCTCATTTTAGAGCGTACGAATATGATCGGTATCATGAAAGCGATGGGTGCAGGCAATTGGTCTATTCGAAAGATTTTTCTCTACAATGCAGGCTTCATTATTGGCGTTGGTTTGCTAGTAGGCAATGCTTTGGGGCTTTTAATTTGTTATGCCCAACTAAAATTTGAATTCATCAAACTACCTGAATCATCCTATTATCTTAGTGTGGCACCCATTGACATCAGTTTTCCACACATCATTATATTAAATATCCTTACGTTAGTGGTTTGCTTATTTGTCTTGGTTATTCCTTCCTATTTAGTCAGTACTATTGATCCGATCAAAGCAATTCGTTTTAAATAGTTGGGCGTGTTCTTCAATATAGTTCAATGTTTAAAATGCCCTGTCAATTTGGCAAGAATCAATTGGCGGTCATACTCAGTGGCTGCTTGTTCCAGTTTTTGCAACGTAACATTTATTTTACTAGCCTTATAGGTACGTACCAATTTTTGTTCATGATACACCATCACTTTTTCCTTCGATACTCGATATGAAAAAGGCGTTTTATCTTTCAAATAATTCCGTTTATCTTCCCTCTCATCAGCGAGTAAATTGAGGGTTTTTATTTTATCTTTTGCTAGTTGTTGCTTTAATTCCTCTACACCCGCAAATTTTTGCTCGGAACGTATAAAATGCAAAAATTCGATAGTAATCGCTTCCCCATAAATATCTTTATCAAAGCCAAAGATATTGACCTCTACTGTTTTCTGTAAGGTATCATCTACGGTGGGTCTTACTCCTATATTTAACATTCCCTGATACTTCTTCTCTCTAACTTGTACTTTCACCGCATATACACCATTACTAGGAATGAGTTTCGCTTGGTTTTCGACTACTAAATTAGCGGTAGGAAAACCGATAGTTCTACCCAGCTGACGACCTTTTACTACTAAACCTTTCATTGCATAAGGGTACCCCAAAAGGGTTTGGGCAGTTTCTACGCTCCCCTCTTGTAAAGCTCTTCTAATTTTGGTAGAACTAATCCCCATATCTTCGACCTGTTGTTTGCTAACCTCTTCCACCTGAAAGCCATATACCTTACTCATTTGGTGCAGGAGGTGAATATCGCCTGCACGATCTTTTCCAAATTTATGATCATATCCAATAACTATGACAGAAGGATTAAAATTTTTGACCAAAAAGTCGGTTATATAAGTCTGTGGGCTTTGTTGGGAAAAATCGCGAGAAAAAGGCACCACTACTACATGATCAATACCTAGTTTTTCTAATAGGACAAATTTTTCTTCCAGTAGTGACAAAAGTGCGATCTTTCTTCCGTCTCCAATTATGGAACGCGGATGTGGGTGGAAGGTAATAAGGATACTTTCGCCCTTAATACGTTTTGCAAGGTCTTTAATGCGAGTCAATAACTTTGCATGCCCTAAGTGTACCCCATCGAAGGTACCAATAGTAATCACTGCTTTCTTGAAAACAGGTAATTCCGTAAGATTTCGGAAAATTTTCATGTTCTTTGCCTAAATTAGTCCACAAAAATAGAATATTTTTTGGTCTATCGTGGCTTTGACACATAAAAAAACGCCCAACCTTATATAGAGGTTGAACGCCTAAAAAACTATAACATATATATAAACCTACCTTCTTAGAGAAGGTAGGGAAACGTTAAACAATTCAGCTATGAAAAGTATATTTTTATTATAACTTAGTTGATGATATTCAGCAAGTTGTTGTAGTAAAAAGAGCCCCGGGACTACAAAAATCAAACACTTACTAACCCTAAGTAATTCTAAGACCTTGACTATATAAAAGTGTTTAATCACAACGAAAAAAAAGTAGTTAAAGGAGGAACTGCGTGAGGGATAGTAGTGGTAGCTTGATGAAATAGAAACTTAGTGAGGCTAGGACTAGCGGGGCTGACAGCGGAAGACACCGCTAGGCGTATTAGCCGAACAAGTTTTCTATGAGGCAACTACAAACGGATAGCCCGACCCCATTTTGTTTATAAAAATGCCACCAGCGAAGACGCTGGCGGGAGCATTTTTATAAACAAAATGGGGACACGCCCAACTAATGGTGATAGGATGATGGGATGACGGGATGATAGGATTGGGATGATTGAATATTTGCGTAATTTTAGCTTTATGAATTGGAAAATTTGGACATGGTGGATGCCTTTTTGGCTACTTGCATTTACAAGTTGGGCAGCAGAGAAATATCGTATTGAAATAGACTTGCAGCATCCGAAAGATGGGATGGTGGAGGTGGTGGTTTATCCTCCGAAGGTAGAAGAGGAGTTTGCAACGTTTATCATTCCTATTACTGCTTATGGTGGTAGTGGGGAAAGTAAACTAGAGCATTGGATTAGTGATTTTCGGGTTTTGGATAAGGCTGGGCGGCCTATTCCGCATCAGTATATCAGTAATAATGGAATTGCGATAAAATACGCGCCTCATATTCATGAAATTAGATATTGGGTAAAAGATGCAAGTCGTTTGGCCAATGTCTATCAATCGCATGTGGCGAATATTCGGCCAGGACGGAGTTATATTTTAAATCATCATGGTTTTTATGGTTTTTTGATGCAATACGCGCAATATCCGTATGAATTAGTAGTGCATAAACCTAATGGTTTTTATGGTGCAAGTGCTTTAGGTTTGGAGGTATTAAATGATACGACTGATTATGCCTATACGGATACTTATTTTGAGCTTATCGAAAAGCCAATATTGTATGCCAAACCCGATACGACTTCCTTTAAAATTGGCCATACAGCTATTCATATTTCAGTGTATTCGGAATCGGGCAAGGTGACGGCTTTGCAGATGGATTATACCTTACGTCCGTTATTGAAAGCATTGGATCAGTTGATGCCCTTTATTCCTGTGGAACGCTATGATTTTGTGATGTATTTTACTAAACGGAACCGTTATCCTATCGCTAATGGGCAGTATGGTGGTTTGATGTGTTCTTCTTCTTCTTTTTATATTTTGCCTGAGTTGTATGATGCTCGTAAATTTAAAAAATTAGTGCAACGCATTGCAGCTCACGAGTTTTTGCATTTACTAAGCCCTTATTGGTTGCATAGTGAGCGTACACAACATATCGGGTTTTCTTCTTTGCAGATGTCGGAGCATTTGTGGTTGTATGAAGGAGTAACAGAGTATTTGAGTTTGCTGACCATGGTGCGTTATGGCTTTTTATCAGAGTCGGAATTTTATGAAGAAATAAGTCAGAAAATTGAGGCTTCTACGGATTATCCTAAAATGTCACTTACACATACTAGTGAGCATATTTTTCAACGTCGCAATCAGGAAAACTATCAAAATATTTATTATCGGGGCATGTTGGTGGCGATGTTGCTAGATTTACATTTGATAACAGAAGGACAACAACATCCTGACCGACCGATTAAAAGTTTACTTGATTTATTGGAACATTTTCTAGCGAAATACAAACCTAATCGCCCTTTTAAGGATGCGGATTTTTTTGAGGAAATTTATTCACTTACTTCTCCTGCTACGCGTTCTTTTATTGAAAAGTATGTGATTGGACGGCAGGATTTACCTTATAATAAGTACTTTAAAAAGGTGGGGATTGATTATTTCGATCGTTTGGAAACGCAATATGGTAGTTTTGGTAAGTTTTTAATTGCTCCTGACTATAAGCATAATACATTTGTTTTTTATAATGTACAGCGCAATAGTTTAGGGGTACAAAAAGGCGATCAGTTGTTGGAAATTAATCGTAAGCAGGTAAAAATGAAAGATTTTAATGAACGTCGTTTATTATTATTACAGCCTGCATTGAATTGGCCAGTGAATGCATTGGTGCTGCGTGATGGAAAAGAGGTTTTGCTAGAGGGGATACCTGATCCTGTGGATTATATTGACTTATTTGTGTTGAAAGTGCAGAAGAAGGCAAGGAAAGAGGCCGTAGAATTACGCGGGAAGTGGCTTGGGCGATTTGATGATGGAACGATTGACGATTGACGATATTGTATAATATATCAAGTTAGGGCATTTTTTTATGACCTTTCAGACAAACTATCGTCAATCGTCTTATTATTATTTATACTAATTCTGCGGGAGCCCATGAAGGCTGTCTCCATTCGGCTTCTTTATACACAAATACTTTTGTACCATTTTTAATGGCATTGAAAAATTTAGGTGCATCTTCATGTTTTAGGCGTACACATCCATGTGAACGAGGTGTTCCATCGACAATTAAGCCCCACTCTTCGCGTTTGTAAATATCTGATGCAGGTTCACAATATTCGGTTAGTCCCTCATCGCAAAGCGTTTTACGCATCGGATTGGCATTATTAGAATGGAATCCCATGCCGCGTTCATGTTTAAAAAGAGCGAAATAGAGTAATCCCCAACGGCCTAGTTTTACTTCTGGTCTAGGGCGTTTGTAAATTCTCAACTTTGGATCATCAATCACCTCTTCGGTAACTGGTCCTGCTGATACCAAAAATTCAAGGATTTCTCTGGCGGGGTCTTCAAAGACCACGCGTACTTTTTGTGGCTGAAAAAGATTGACATGAATTTCTACCCCTTTTAAATTGGGGTTCAATTTAGGCGTATCATCAGTAACGGGTGTTCCTGTGGAATTATCATCATCATCAGGCCCTTTGAAATCGCGAAGAGCTACTCGATAGCCTTTGGAATAATATCGCGAATTGGGCTTGAATTCTTCGATACGGCAGGTTTCATCATTACAAATACCTTCTCGCTTTAATCGACTTAATCGTTGTCCAGCTTGATATTGGGTGGCATACCATAAATTCCCTCCTCGTTCAGGCACCCAAATGTACTCTTCATCACTGACTGCGGACGTTTCTTCAGTAGGCGTTTCTACTTCGGCAACATCCGCTGTTGAGTTTTCGTCTTCTTCTGGTTCGGGGTCATCACTGGGGTCTGTATCAAGTGGTTCAGATGGGGTGGAAGTTGTGGGAATGGAATCAGTTACTTCCTCACTTTTAGGCTGTGGCTTTATTTGTTCAATTCCTGCTCTTAGGCTTGCCGCATTAGTCGGGCCGTTGCTTCCTCCTCCTCTTACTAGTCCAACAATCATTTCAATATAATGCTTTAGGACTTCTCCAAAACCTACTTCAGTAATGGCTTGTCCATTTTCTTCTAAGCCTTCTGGTCTTCCACGCATTGAATTTAGCGTACTCATAGTTTGTTAATGGTTAGCAAATGTTATAGATAAACGTACTTATGGGCATTTATTTGTCATCCAAAAGTAACAAAAAGCTTATACATTACAAACAGGCGGGGTAATTATATTTTCTCGAATCCGAGTTCCGCAAGCTTATCCAAATAGGATTCATCGGCCTGCACTTTGACAATGTGTAATAGTTCTCCACAAGGACAAAAGAACTCCTCATGTTCAACTGATTCTATCTCCAGATACTCCACAGCTATGCCTACATCTTTGAGCCATGCTAAGGTCATTTCCTCAATGGTGCTATTCTCTTCATAATAGGCGTAAACGGTTCCATCATTCATGCAGCCAAAGACCTTTAATTCGGCATTAAATCGCCCTAGTAAGTTACTATTTGGGTTTCCTTCTCCTGGAATTTCTCGTGATGCTTTCACATTTTCTTGGCTTCCTTCTCCTAGCTGTACGCGTTCTGGATAGTCTAATTTTATGACTTCTACATTGCTTCGCACTCCTCCTTTGTTAAGTGCTGTTTCTTCTAAAATATGTTGTTGTGTATCTTCTACACATGAGGTATAGACTAACATACAACAAAGACATAATAAATAAAAGCTTACTTTTTTCATGATTAAATTCAATTTTACAGGGTTTGAAATACCGTTATTCAGCATGTATGGTAGAGAAACGGTACCATTTGAAAAAGCGTTGCCTGTATGTATTTTTTATTTTTTTGGCGGGTCTATTTCCTCTAATAGTTCGTTATCTTGGGTAGGTGGATTGGCAGAGATACTCATTCCTAGATAAGGTAAATACAATAAGCCGATTAGCATCAATATTTTCAATAAGCTACTTAACTGCCCATAATTTGCCTTTTCTTTGTATTTCCACAATTGCCATAATATATATATCAATGGAAGTTGCAAGCAACTAAATGCGACTAGTATAATGCCGTATTCTCCGAAATTTAAACGCCACAATTGAAAGCGCAATACAAAGTAAATGGTAAGAATAACGATTACAGAGGTAAGTGCATTGGCGATAGGTATTCCAAAACGAATAGGTAGGGTCTGATAACTACCTTTCAAATCACCTTCGTAATCTTGTACATCTTTGACTATTTCACGGATCATGGTCAACAAAAAAGCAAAGAGGGCGTAGGCACCCATTAGCATCCATATCATCCGCGCAATTACATCTTCTCCTGTTGCTCCTAGATACCATTTTGTCAGCCAATAATTGGTTAATTTTTCTTCGTACAATCCTACTAAAATAACCACTAATGCAGCTAGACTGGCTACTAATAGATTACCTACTAATGGTTTCTTTTTCCACGATGCGGAATAGAGGTATAGCAATACCACACAGATAATATGAATGAGTGGTAGGCGGTAGTTGCCTACTGTATAAGCTAAATATATACTTAACGCTATTCCTACTATATTCAACAATCCATATAAGCGCATTGCTGTTTTTTCGGACAACTGCCCTACTCTATCTCCAATATATTGTTTATGAGGTTTATTGTGTCGATCTACTTCTTGATCTAATATATCATTGATCACATAGCCGGCTGCGGTGATACATACAGTAGATAGTACTAATAAAAAGAATTGTAGGTGTGTTAGGGATGAGTTTGCAATAGATAAATAAACGTGTTCATTTACTGGTGGAAAGTAAAGCGGCAGGATAATAAAGTGTCGGACAAAGTATTGGGTAATGAGGACGAACAGGAGGTTGATCGGGCGGAATAAGTTTATTATTGAAAGCGATTTGTGATTTGCAATTTGCGATGTTTTTTTATTGGAATTGTTCGAGGTGTGATGTTCGAGGTGTGCTATTTTTTTTTCTTTGTGTTTAGCCATTCTCTGTGTGAGTATTGTAAGATATAGGGGGCTTCTTATGAGCGTACATAAGAGAGGGTACCCACAAGGGGGCTTCTTATGAGCGTACATAAGAGAGGGTACCCACAAGGGGGCTTCTTAT
>JAHDHP010000103.1 GCA_020631245.1 Bacteroidota bacterium
ATATCACATCAGCTACTTTTGTGTCGTGCATACGAGCTTTGATGATCTTTGGTGTGTATTTTGTGACAAAAAAGAGGAACAAAAAAACATACCTATGAGAATTAACTCTTTTTTAATAATTGTATTATTCTGTTGCTATATTGGTCAAGCAAAAGCACAAACAGATCAGGTAGCAGTGGTGGAAGTATTTGGTAATACTTTTTGCCCGCCTTGTATTTTTGGCGAACCTGATTTTTATGACCAAATCCTTGATCCTTATGAAGACAAGGGGGTATTGCATATTGCTTATCATGGCCCTAATCCGGTGGCGGAAGATATATTTTTTCAGCACAACCCTGAAGAAATGATGGAACGACGTACGTATTATGGGGTAAATGGAGTGCCTTTTATTTATGTACAGGGTTCGAGAGTACCTACTGATACGGCTTTATTGAATGTAAACGATTTGACTCCTGCTTTGAACCAAAAAGTGGGTTTATCGGTGGAGGTGTCTGAGGTAGAGACTGAGGACAAACGTAATGTAACCGTTTCTTTAAAAACAGTGGATACAAAAGAAACAGGTGATTTGGTAGTTCGGGTGTTGGTGGTAGAAAAAGATTTCTTTTATACACCTCCTCATGAGGGGATGTTGACGCATCATCGTAATGTATTTCGCCAAACTATTGGCGGTTGGGAAGGAAAAACTTTTTTAGCTCCTCCTGCGGGTATTACGACCAAGTATACTTACAGCTATGACTTAAAAGACGAATGGAATCGGGAGGAAATTTATGTGATTGCTTTGGTACAAGACGAAAATACAAAGAAGGTTCTCAATGCTGGATCAAGTTGGGGGAAGGTGACGATTAAGGAGCAGGAAGACCCAAAGGATGAGGAAGAAGACCCAAAAGATGAGGAAACTACAACGGGTATAGATGATAATGAATTGATGGATTTGTTGATGTTATATCCTAATCCAATGCAAGATCAATTATTTATTCGCACAACAGGAGTACAAGGAGCATCTAATCTGCGTATTTTTGATGTAAACGGAAAAGAAGTTTTTCAACAAACTTTGGCTAGTAGTGCTGAACAAAATTATCGAGTGGACGTTAATGATTTATTAGCTGGCATTTATTTTGTTTACGTTGAAATAGATGGACAGTGGGTTGCTCGGCGAATAGTGAAACATTGATTTAGGCAAGATTGCCTAATTTAATAATTAAATTCACCATTATTATTCACTAAAAATTGGAATTTTCTAAAAAGGGTTATAATTTAGACCCATAATTAAACACAAAAAGATGAAAGTCATATTATTTACTGGTTGCTGTTGTTGTTGTATGATTCGTATGTAACGTGCGGGAACAGTAATTATGTGTTCTTATGAGAGAAAGCCTTTCCGCACCAGTGGAAAGGCTTTTTTTCATTTCATCTTCTTTATAATTCGAGCTAATGGTCAAACCAACCGATACACACTCCATCGAACACGCTGCCTTAATCAGTCGCTTGGCAGATATTTCTCAATTTGTAGGAAATACCCCTCTTTTTCCAATACGAAATATCTACCAAAAGAAAGGCGTGCAGATTTATGCCAAATTAGAATGGCAACAATTTGGTGGTAGTGTAAAGGCTCGACCTGCTTTCAATATTTTCAAAAATGCCGTACAAGATGGGTTGGTAGATCGCAATAAGCATTTGTTAGATGCTACGAGTGGAAATACGGGTATTGCTTATGCCTCAATTGGTGCTGCTTTGGGTATTCCTGTAACGCTTTGTTTACCTCAAAATGCCTCGAAAGAGCGAAAAATGATTTTGACCTCACTAGGTGTTAATATAGAATATACGTCTCGTTTTGATGGAACAGATGGGGCACAAGCGAGAGCGAAGGAAATGAAAGAGGAATTTGGGGATAAATATTACTATGCCGACCAATACGGAAATGATAATAACTGGAAAGCGCATTACGAGACTACTGCTGTTGAAATTTATCAGCAAACCAATCAACAAGTAACGCATTTTGTGGCAGGTTTGGGTACAACTGGTACGTTTATGGGGACTACTCGTAGATTACATGAAATTGATCCAAAGATTCAATGTGTTTCGATTGAGCCTGATATTGCCTTACATGGATTGGAAGGTTGGAAACATATGGAAACGGCTAAGGTGCCTGCTATTTATGATCCGAGTATTGCCGATCAACATATTACAGTTGATACTTTGGCGGCTTACGAGATGATTAAACAGTTTGCTCAGAAAGAAGGGATTTTATTGAGTCCATCTGCTGCTGCCAACTTAGCTGGTGCCATTAAAATTGCAGAAGAAATTGAAGAGGGAGTGATTGTGACCATGTTTGCCGATAATGCAGAGAAATATAG
The DNA here is from genome assembly GCA_020631245.1 of Bacteroidota bacterium. GTDB lineage: Bacteria > Bacteroidota > Bacteroidia > Chitinophagales > UBA2359 > JAHDHP01. The sequence continues at coordinate 2,355 of JAHDHP010000103.1, forward strand.
TGAGGTGATGAACCACTTGTTTTTTTAATGAGTGAATGAGTGAATGAGTGAATGAGTGAAAAATACAACTGAAAACTTATTGAAACCAAATAAATCATGCATAAAATTTCTATTTCTCCAGAAGCGAGAGAATTAATGATAAAAGATGGGAAAGATACTTTTCCGAATGAGTGTTGTGGCTTTTTTTATGGCCAAGATGGTGAGGTTCGTGAAATCACACTTGCCAAAGAAGTGATCAATAGCAAAGAAGGAGATCAGCGTCGCCGCTTTGAAATATCACCACTAGCTTATATGAAGGCCGAACAATATGCCCTCGAAAACAATCTGACTTTGCTAGGCGTTTACCACTCGCACCCCAATCATCCTGCCGTTCCGTCGGTACATGATTTGGCGAAAGCAATGCCTTATTTTTCATATATCATTGTGTCGGTGATGGAAGGTGAATTTAATGTGCTGCGCTCGTGGCGATTGAATGAGGAGAAGGGAGAATTTGAGGAAGAAACTATTTTTTAAACATATAAACTTTATTAATCAAGATGGCTAAAATTATTATTCCAACCCCGTTAAGAAAATTTACGAACAGTCAATCTTCGTTTGAATCTCAATCAGAAACAGTTCGTGCAGTTGTACAAGATCTAGTAGATAGCAACCCTTCTTTAGGGCCGCAAATCCTAGATGACAAAGGTAATATTCGTTCTTTCATCCGCATTTTCGTAGGAGAAGAAGATATCAATGTATTAGATGGAGCACAAACTGCTGTAACGGCAGGTAGTGTCATTAGTATCGTTCCTGCAATTGCGGGCGGTTCATTTTAAATTAGTAATTAATAAATACCATATCATGTCAAATAATAAAACGGGCTTCTCTAAAGAGGAGCTGGCACGTTATAGTCGCCATATCATTATTCCAGAATTTAATATTGAAGGGCAACGTAAGTTGAAAGAAGCCAAAGTACTATGTATTGGTTCTGGTGGTTTGGGTAGTCCTCTCCTCCTCTATTTAGCGGCTGCGGGTGTTGGTACACTAGGCATCGTAGACTTCGATGTAGTAGATGATAGCAATTTACAACGCCAAGTACTCTTTACTGTAGATGATGTCGGAAAATCGAAAGCAGAAACGGCTAAGAAGCGTTTATTGGCTTTGAATCCTCATATTACCATCAATGTGTACGACACTAAGTTGACTTCTGAAAATGCCCTCGAAATCTTTAAAGATTATGATGTCATAGCCGATGGAACCGACAATTTCCCAACCCGTTATTTGGTGAACGATGCCTGTGTACTGCTCGGAAAGCCAAACATTTACGCATCTATTTTCCGCTTTGAAGGACAAGTTTCTGTTTTCAACTACAAAGATGAGTCAGGCGAATTTGGGCCTAATTATCGCGATCTTTTCCCAGAGCCTCCACCAGCCGAATTAGTACCTAACTGTGCCGAAGGTGGTGTTATTGGTGTATTACCTGGTATTATGGGAAGTTTACAAGCTAATGAAGTGATTAAGGTAGTTACGAAAGTGGGTGAGCCTTTATCGGGTAAACTCTTCTTATTTGACGCAGCCACTTTCCAAACTCGTACCTTAAAAGTATACAAAAACAAAACGAATCCGTTGACGGGTGAGAATCCAACACAAACGGGCTTGATTGATTATGTACAGTTTTGTACCGTTCAATTACCAGGTGCGAAAAAAGCAAGTGAGCTGCGAGAAGTGAAGGAGATTAGCGTTCAAGACTTGGAACAGTGGAACAATCTCGGACATGAATATCAACTGATTGATGTTCGTGAATCGTATGAGTATGATATTGTCAATCTAGATGGTGAATTGATTCCATTAGGTAAGGTTGCTGAAAAAGAAAATGTAGCCAAAATCGTTACTGATAAGAAAGTGGTCATTCACTGTCGTACAGGCAAACGTAGTGCTGATGCTATTCGTGAGCTAGAAAACCTATTTGGATTTGATAATCTCTATAACCTGAAAGGCGGGGTGGTTGCTTGGGCGAAGGAGATTGACCAGAGTTTACCAACTTATTAATCAATGAGTGATTGTGCGAATGAGTGAATAAACGTAACACCACTTTTAGTTATTTTGTCATCATTCCTAAATAAACTTTCAATATGCATCACTTACATATTCCTGATACGCAAAATAGGCAAGCAGCCTATGACCTCCTCCTTCCACAAATAAAATCGGTCATTGAAGGAGAAACAGATTTGATTGCTAACTTGGCAAATATCGCTGCCATTTTGAAAGAGGCCTTGGGCTTCTTTTGGGTAGGTTTTTATATCTACAAAGAAAATGATGGAGAGTTGGTATTAGGTCCTTTTCAAGGCCCATTAGCCTGTACACGTATTGCCTTAGACAAAGGCGTTTGTGGGGCAGCAGCTACTCGACAGGAAACACTTCTTGTTCCTGATGTGGAACAGTTTCCAGGACATATTGCTTGTAGTAGTTTGTCGAAATCGGAGGTGGTAGTTCCTTTGGTGAGTGGAGGTGTGACTCAATTGGTATTGGATGTGGATAGTGATGAGTTAAATGATTTTTCAGAGGTAGATGTGCAATATTTGGAACAGGTGATAGATTACCTTAAAGAGATTCATTTTTCATAAGTAAAAGTTAAACTGAAAAAGGCTCGTAAACGAATCGTTTACGAGCCTTTTTTATTGTTTTATTATAAAATCCTAGCCTTTACCAAACCATCTGGCTCCAAAGCCTTTTCAATCATTTCGAGTTCTCGATACAAATTGGCAGATCGACCTGTAAGGGTCATCATACTTCGCACCATTATATTGTCTATCCTAGAATGTTCGATGATGGTAAGTTGGGTTCCTTTTCCATGAGGGGTGAGTTGATAAGTCCAAGTACCCGACATCCCAAAGGTACTTTCTTTCATATTGACCACTAACTTTTCATAGTCTACTTTTTCGAGGTACTCAAATAGAATATATCCTCCCATATCTGTATATTCTTTCCAACTAGCCAATCCTTGTGCATTGGCTTCGACCATTTCTAGCTTCACAATTTCCTTTCTTCTGTTGGGAAGTTCATCTAAATCAGTCAGCACCTCCCATACTTGTTCAATGGGTACTTGATAGGTCTGTGTTACTTGCCCTTCAAAATCGTGGCGTGCCATATATCCGAGTGCAAAAAAGAAGATTAAAGCAAGAAAAAATAGGACGAAGAGTCTACGCAAAAGTCGTTTCATGTGTGGTCTGTTATAGGAGTTAAGCTTTCAATAATTGTTCCACCAATTGGCTTACTCCTATAGACGCTTTTTCTTCTATGATAGTTAAATTAGGAATGGGTTCTATTACGTTTGGATGTGGGTCTACAAAATATTTGGGAGCTTTTCTTGGTACATAATGAATGAGGGACGCCGCTGGATAAACCTGCATAGAAGTACCAATCACCACAAAAATATCTGCTTGCTCGGATAGTGCCATAGCCCCACCAATGAGGGGTACTGACTCTCCAAACCATACAATATTGGGGCGTAGTTGACTCCCCTTCTCACACAAATCTCCTATCAATACTTCTTGATGAGGGTCATCCATATCATAGATTAAACTTTCGTCAATGCTACTTCGCAATTGATTGAGTTTACCATGCAAGTGAATAACCTTTGAGGAGCCTCCTTGTTCGTGTAGGTCATCTACATTTTGGGTAACGACAAACACTTCGTATTTCTCTTCCAATTTGGATAGTGCTATATGTGCATCGTTGGGTTTTGCTTTCGCAGCTTCTGCCCTTCGTTTATTATAAAAATCAAGGACTAGTTCTGGATTTTTGGCCCATCCTTCAGGAGAGGCAACTTCCATTACGTCATGTCCATTCCACAGCCCTCCACTTCCTCTAAAGGTTTGGATGCCGCTTTCTGCGCTGATTCCTGCGCCAGTTAGTACTACAATGATTGGTTTTTGCATAAATGGGGATTGAATAAATGAGTGATTTAGTGCAGGTTCACATTACTTACGAATTCTTCGACGAACTTTGAATGCTTTAGCTTTTTTACGGGTGGTGTTTGGTGTATATTCATTATTAGTGGTGCCGCTACTATAGTAAAAAGTGACCACGTATGGAGAGGATGGTGCAGCTGAAGGATTGGAGGATTGAGGGATTGAAGGATTGGGGGTTTGAGGGATCGAGGGTTTGAAAGATTGAGGATTGCGGGTTTGAGACACTGAAGGATTGGGTGCTCTATATGTTGTACGTTTTGTGTTTTGTGTCGCCATTTTAGGAGTATAGCGTTTGATGCCAAAAGCACTTTTTTTGGTACGTTGCCCAACAGGACTTGAATAATCGACTGTTTGAGCTGGATTATTCGGTTGATCATTTCGATCTAAGATCATTACTCGATCGTAAGATTCGGCTTGATTGACACGACTAGGACGACTTTTAGATCGCGATTGCATTGGATTGTTTGGAGGCGGAAGATCAGCAATAGGTGTAGTGCGGGCAGGGAGCGTTAGACTTCCTTCGCCTTCATATACCATAATCCTTTGTTCTTGTGAAACATTTGGATTGGATTGTTGACGGGCTTGATTGATAAGTATTTGTTCTTTTTCAACCGAATTAGCAATGCTAGAAAGATGTTCCTCCTCATGTAGACGATCATCATAGCCGTCTCCATACTTTTGTAAATATTCTTCACTTAATTGTGAAATTGTTTTAGGTCCGAGGGTGGCATTGACTGACTCGGCATGAAAAAAACAATCGTTGAAATATCCATAGGCTTTGGTTTTATTCCCACTATCCCAATTCAATAAGCCTATTTTATACCAGATTTGTAGTTGAACACCGATTGGTGCATCTTTTTTAATATCTTCCCAACATTGCTCTAAAGCAGGTAATGCTCGCCCTGATAAATGCTCAATCATTCGGGACATATTTTGCTTTTGAGCCTCGCTTTGAGCATCTGCGCGCATATTTTTATAGTGTAGAATATCTGCTTCTAATTGGTTGAAAAGCGAGCAGGATTGACTTGGAGTGGCTATACTAAGATAGCTACATCCAGCTAAAAAAAGGAGGGTGAACAGGATACTTTTCATAGTCGTATTAGTCTAGTAAGGTGGTAAAAACAAGGGGTTATGTTGGAGCGATTGACGATTAACGGTTGACGGTTCATCGTCTAATCCCATAAATGGGCTAGTATATCTTTGACACTAGCTCTATTTCTATAGTCTGGATCGAAATGACGCCAGGCTATTTTTCCTGATTTGTTGATAATAAACGTAGCAGGCACAGGCAATTGCGCACTTTCAGCACCATTATTTTCCGCAATATCAACGCTAAAATTACTTCTAATTTTTTCTTGGTATGCCTCTGTTACATCAAAGCTTACGTCGAAGGCATTCATCAAGAGCTGGGCAGAGTCGGGAATAATATTCATGCTCATATTCGTAAGTTCTCGCATCTCGCGTGCATTGTCAGGTGTTTCTGGTGTAACGGTCAATACAATTGCGCCTTCATCTTGTATGAGTCTAAGCGAGTCATTAAACTCACTTAAGTATTGTTCACAAAGTGGACACCATTTACCTCGATAAAAAATGAGTACCATTGGTACTTGAGCCAATATTTTCTCCGAATCAATTTCATTTCCATTATAATCTCTCACTAGAATATGAGGTGCATCATCACCTACTTGGAGGCCTTGAGGTGCATTTCCATCGACCAGCATTCCAAGACTGGCATAGTCCACCTCTTTCGAGGTAACATCTGCTGTTTTGTTTGTCTTTGTTTCTGCATCTTTAGTGGTAGTACTCGTCGTACTCTCCGTTTGGGTATTCGTTTCTGCTGCTTGATTCTTATTCTCTCCACCACAGGCTATTATTCCCATTCCTAGCACTACCAGGCCCAAGCCTGTCCAGCTCTTCCAGTTAAATTTCATTTATTTTTTGTATTAAAGAGGTTTTCAAATTATTATTCAATCACAAATTTAGAAAATCGATACGAGAATCTAGTAGGAAAGTGCAAAAATAAATGGCTTTCTGATTGGTGTTTATAGAATAATTGATGTAGATTTAGACTTTTAATACATTTCAATTTATCATACCTTGAGTACGAATACTTTACAAGCGGGACAAGTTTTATTGGCAGAACCATTTTTGAAAGACCCAAATTTTAAACGATCTGTTGTTTTTTTGTGTGAACACAAAGAAGAGGATGGCAGCTTTGGATTGATTCTAAATCGCCCCTTACAGTTTCGCTTGGGAGATGCTATTCAGGAACTCATGGGTTTTGATGTCCCTCTTTATTTTGGGGGTCCGATGGGTGTCAAAGAAACCTTACACTATTTACATGGCTATGGTGATTTGTTGGAGGGTAGTATCCAAATTACGAAAGATATTTATTGGGGTGGCAATTTTGATTTGCTAAAACAGTATATTCATACAGGTGTTATTTCGCCACATCATATTCGCTTTTTTACGGGTTATGCGGGCTGGGGTTCTGGTCAACTGGAGGAGGAAATGGAGACGCAGAGTTGGTTTTTGACGCCTGCTCAGGGTTCTTTTGTTTTTGAGGCACGCGAGCATTTGTGGAAGGAGATTTTGGTGGAGATGGGTGGTAAGTATAGAATGATTGCGAATTATCCGGAGGATCCGCGGTTGAATTAGAGGGGTCAGATTTTGATAGAGACAAGGCATGCCTTGTCTGTACAATCCATTCAATTATATTTTTTTTTGGGCGTATCCCCTTTTTTGCCAATCGAAACCTGTCAGCTTGGAAAAACCTAACAGGTTGATTGGCAAAAAAGGGGTCGGGCTATCCGCTTGTAGTTGCCGCACACCTACTTGTTCTGCATAGTCCTAGCGGTGTCTTCCGCTGTCAGCCCCGCTAGTCCTTGCATCACCAAGTGGCTGTTTTGGCAAGCTATCGCTGCTATCCCTTACGCGGAACCATGATTGGAGGATTGGGTGACTGCATGATTGGATGGGCGTTACGCGTGTGTAATAAAAGTAGTATCTCCGTAATTTAATGAGTAAATAATTACTTGTAATACTTATTGATCTCTTCTTTTAAATTGGGATACTCTTTGGGTGCTATTTCTTTCAGTGCTTTGTATACTTCTTCTTCATTTCCTTTATCAAATTGTAGGTCTTGATCTAAAGCGATTGTTGTTTCTTTAGGTTGAAAACTTTCTAGGCTTCTCGTTTTAATAGGAGTAGGTCTTGGTAATACAGTATGTACAAATTTGACAAACTCACTACTTCTTGTTTCTATATAATTTCTACTACCAAATGTGCGTAGACCAACATAGACAAATTGGCTATTTAACTTTGGTAGTCCTCCTTCAACTAACATATAGTATAGTAAGCTATCTGCCCTTTGTTGGGATAAGTACCCTTCATAGTTTATGTCATGTATGAGCCATGAAAGGGCAATCGCTGGTGTGCCTATTTTGGGTATAAAATTGTTGAGCCAATCAGGTCCTGATCTAAAATTTAACTCGAAGCCTTTTGAAATATTGTATTCAAATTTTTCGAAGGGATTGAGTGCAATGGTACAAATAGTATCTTCTTCTATTTGCCATCTTTGCTCATCTTCTGTATTTATTTCCTTGTATTTTAATGGTGCTGGATCTAAAATAATGGATAACATATTATTGCTGTTTTTGTCGTAATTGAGAGGTTTTTTAGTGTTGGTTTTTTAGTAAAAAAACGAGTAACAGGGTCTATTATTTCCTTTTTCCCATCTGTTGTATAGCTTGTTCTACTTCTTGTACGGGTAGCTTACACGACTTATTTTGACAGACATAAATCATGGTGTTTCCTGGGCGCAATTTGCTTTTGAGGAGTTGTAGATTTCCTTCTGTTTTTCCTCCTAGCAATAGTGTATTGGGGAGATAGTGTTGATCTAATTCTTTTCGCTTGGTAGTAAAATCGTCTCCTACGATGGCTATTTCGTAGGGTTCTTGTACTTGGTGTAGCATGAGAATGGCCCAGTTGGAATAAAAGAGGGGTTGTTGGAGGGCGTCGTCTTTTACATTGTGGAGCATTTGGGCGGATTTGTCGAGGTAGTTTTTATCATAGTAGAACATACCGAGGTAGTATAGGTTGCGGGCCATTATGGAATTTGCTCCTGGGATGACATTGTCTGATACTTCCATTTTGCGGGCGATAAGTGGCTTGTCGAGGGAGGAAGTGTAGTAGAACATGCCTGTTGTTTCATCGTAGAAGTGTTGGAGGGTGTAATCGGCTAATCCTTTGGCTTTTTCGAGCCATTGTTCGTCGAAGGTGGCTTGGTAGAGGGAGATGAAGGCGTAGGTCGTGAGGGCATAATCGTCCATAAAGGCGTTGATGGAGGATTTGCCATTCATGTAGTTTCTGTTGAGGCGATAATCTACTTGCATGCAGTTTTCTTCTAGGAACTTGGCATTGCGAATGGCTTTGTCTAAGAATTTTTGTTCCCCAAATACGCGGTAGGCATCGGTGTAGCCTTTGATCATGAGGGCATTCCAAGAGGTGAGGATTTTATTGTCGAGTCCGGGGCGAATCCGCTTGGCTCGATGGGCAAATAGTTTTTCTTTTCCGCTATTTATGACTGTAAGGAGTTGCTCTTCTGTGAGGTCTAATTTTTTGGCAACTTCGATATTTGTTTTTTGTAGGTGTAGGATATTTTTGTGATGTTCCCAATTTCCTTTTTCTGTTACATTATAGTAGGTATTAAAAATGTTGGCGTCTTCTTCTCCTAGTAAGTTGTCGATTTCTTGTTTGGTGAAAACATAGAATTTCCCTTCTTCTCCTTCGCTATCCGCATCAAGGGAGGAATAGAAACCACCTGTTTTATCGGTCATTTCTCGTTCGATAAATTCGAGGGTTTCGTAGACTACTTTCTTGTAGATCGGGTTTTTGGTGAGCTGGTAGGCTTCAGAGTAGAGGCTGACTAGCTGGGCATTGTCGTATAACATTTTTTCGAAGTGTGGTACTAACCAGATCGCATCTACTGAATAGCGGGCAAAGCCTCCTCCTAAGTGGTCGTAAATACCTCCGTTTGCCATATTATCGAGGGTGCTGGTGACAGCACGCAAGGCGTCTTCATTACCTGTAAGGTGATGGTAGCGCAATAAATAGAGGTAGTTATTGGGCATCGGAAATTTAGGCGCGCCTTGTTTGCCTCCTAGCTTGAAGTCGATTCTTTTTTTCCAAGTGGTAAATAAGTTATCTAAATCACTGGTTTGGTATTCAGGAGCTTCAGGATTAAAAAGCACCATTTCCATTCGTCCGATGGTGGAGGTAGCTTTTTCGGCTTGGTCGATGAGGGCTTGTTTGTCGGTTTCGTATTTTCCTGAATAGAATTTTAGAATTTCCATCCATTGTTCTTTGGGATAGTAGGTGCCTGCAAATACGGGGCGACCATCGGGAAGGGCGAGGGCATTGAGGGGCCAGCCTCCTCGTCCCGCAAAGAGATAGACGGCATTCATGTAGATTTGGTCTATATCGGGTCGCTCTTCTCGATCTACTTTGATGGATACAAATTTATCGTTCATGAGTTCGGCAACAGTTGAGTCCTCGAAGGATTCGTGTTCCATGACATGGCACCAGTGGCAGGCGGCATAGCCAATACTGATGACGATGAGTTTGTCTTCTTTTTGTGCTTTTTCGAGGGCTTCGTCTCCCCAGGGATGCCAGTCTACTGGGTTGTAGGCGTGCTGTTGGAGATAGGGGCTGCTTTCGTTGATGAGTTTGTTGGAAGCTTTGTTGGTGGTTGAGTGGTCGAGTGGTTGGGTGGTTGAGTGTTGGGCATTGCAAGATTGGAGGGTGAGGGTGATGAGAGTGATTAGTAGTAGTTTGTGCATGAGGAGGGATTGAAGGATTAAGTATAGACAAGGCATGCCTTGTCTTTACGAAGGATTGAGGGATTAACATAAGACAAAATATTCGACAATCCAAAAGCTCATAAACGGAACTAACCACTGATTTCGCAGACGAACACCGATTTTACGCAGATTATTGAATGAAACGGACTCACCACAGATTGCACAGATGAACACAGATTAATGATAGACAAGTGCGTCTTCCTTCCACCCAATGTGGTTTGTTTGACTTTCAGCCAGAGGCTGAAATTTGTCGTAAATACCACCAGCGATAACGCTGGCGGCAGCTTAGAGGCTGTCTTGATTTTAGGATTGGGTGCGTAACGCTCATTCAATCATGCAGTCATTCCCCCATCCAGTCATTGTCTTGCGTGAGGGATAGTAGCGGTAGCTTGCCGAAATAGAAAGCTAATGAAGCCCGCTGAAGGGTGGCTGAACGATGGAGTGAAGACGCACTGAAGCGATGGCTGAATAGTTTTTCTATGAGGCAACTACAAGCGGATAGCCCGACCCCATTTTTATGGTTTTGCTTGTTCATGCGGGGACGCATGAACGGGCAAAATCATAAAAATGGGGGCACGCCCAACTTACATTTTTAACTTACATT
>JAHDHP010000104.1 GCA_020631245.1 Bacteroidota bacterium
TTCCTTCTTCTAGTCCGATTTCTTTTCCTTCTTCTAGTCCGATTTCTTTTCCTTCTTCTAGTCCGATTTCTTTTCCTTCCTTTACTCCTTCTTTATATAGGGAGGTATTTTTTAACTCAATAAATTTCATAGCTCGAATTGTTTTTATGGTGTCTACTCCTAATATACGCAAATCTGATAAGATTGTCAATTGTTGTAAGTACTTGTTTAAGTCACTTTTATTTTCTGATATCTCAACTAATTTCTGGATGGTCTCTTTTAAAATTTGTTCTCCTTTATTTTTAGGATATTTACTTAAAATAGCTAACATAATGATTTCAGGTACTTGTGAGGACAATAGTAAGTTAGGGTCTAAATCTCGAATAGCTAGTATATCGAAACCTTTAAATTGTAGTTTTTCAGGTAATTTATGAAGCATATTGGCCTTAGCCTTCCCTAAATAAACTACTAAATGTTCAATAGGCTTCTTGTATTTTCGCATAGCGATACTATGGTATTCCTGCATTCGTAGAAGCATTTTTGGATCATTAGTTGTCTGAAATTCAATGTGCAGTAGTATTTCTTTCCCATCTGCTGTCTCTACTTCAAATAAGGCATCCATTTCTCGCTCTATAGTAGTTTGCAATAAGGCATCTAATTTTTTGGTTTTCTTTATTTTTAAGTTCAAGTGCCATTCTACTACACGTTTAAGAATAGATAAAGCATTCTCTTTGAGTATTTTGTCATACTTTTTGCCTTCATTTACCTCTTCGTTGGTAGACTCTTGATTTTCTTTTTTATCGGGTTGATCTTTCATTGTTCAATAGTTGTTCTATAAGAAAGACTTATGAGAAGGCTCATTTTCCCGATGAAAGGTGTTTTTTTTACACGGAGTGCGCAAATTAATTCAATCGTTCACTTGCTTGAATAGCTTCCTCTTTGGAGGAATTGATAAGTAAGTATAAATCGTTAGGGTGCATATTTTCTACCCACTTGGTGCCGCCTGAAATGTGGAATTGTTCGGCTTTGAGGTGGCAGTTTTCGCCTATGCAGCAGAGGGTAATGCCATTTTCTTTAACATAGCCTCCATTGGGCATTTCGTTGCGGTCGGTGATGTGGTGGGCGTCGAGTTCTTCGATGATTTTATCGGCTGGGGGTTTGTAGCCGCATATTTTGCAGGTGTTATTGTCGCGCTTGAAAACGGCGTTGCGAAAGTTTTTGCGGATTTGCTTTTTGCGAGACATGTGGGATTGAAGGACTGATAAAATGAAGGAATGTCTTGTTAACGGTGGGAATGGTGGGAATGGTTCCTTCTGATTTATTTAACCACAGATTTCGTAGATTTTCACAAATTTTGCACATATTTAATTTTAATCAACACGTAATATCTATCCAATCACTGAGTCGCGGTATACCTTTGTAATAAGAATATACGATAGATAAGGAAGGGTAAAAAACTTTCCTCGCTCTTCTTTCGCGTTATACCTTTGATTATTAACCATGTATAATGAAGGGTAAAAGCACCCTCCTAGCACTTAGTACATCGCACTTCGCACGATGTTTCGCGTGAGGGATAGAAGTGGTAGCTTGACGAAATAGAAATATAATGAGGCTTTTACTAGCAGGGCTGACAGCGGAAGACACTGCTAGTAAAAATAGCCGAATATATTTTCTATGAGGCAACTACAAACGAATAGCCCGACCTGAAGCAGGGATTGGGGGATTGCGGGCTTGGGGGATTGTGTTAGCGTTACGCGTTTATTTTAAGAAAGCCCGTAACTTCCCAAGACATGCGAAAGGGCACGCCCAGAAAATAAGGGATATAGATATTTTTTAACGTTTTATGGGTATAAAACCCACCCCGAACCCCTCCGAGGAGGGGACTAAGACTCTCCTTAACAAACGGATAGCTCAAGAAAATCTTTTATTTTAATTCTTAGTCGTCTCCTAAACGCTTGGCGCGTTGCATGGGATTTTCACCACTGCTCCAATAATTACGTTGTTTGAAGATTTTGAAGCGAGATTCTTCGTTCTTTGGTGGCCAATGATTATTTGATTCATCGGTATCGGCAGTTTCACGATATGGATCTAGTTTGACAGAGGAAACGGGTTGCTCTGTGACGAATACTTTAGATACTTTTTCGTGATTGATTTTCCAGATTTCCGCAGGAATGTGGTGAAGTTCGGTAGAGCCGTCTTCGTAGGTAAACTCAAGGATGACGGGCATGACCAAACCACCTATATTGGATAATTTTACTTCGCAGTAATGCTTGCTATTTTCCATTAATTCGCGTTCTCTATCTTCTAGTTTATTCATGTAACGCTCATATTCTTGCTTGTCGCCTTTATCGACTTTGAATCGATCGTAATCGTTGTAGAAATCGCGAAGGGATGGATCAGCTTCTAGGGCTGTTTTGGCGATTGCATCTTGGTTGCGCATTTTGGTAATGTCGGGTTTAGCTTCTTCTATTTCTCTAGCAATTGCCTTTTCAATTTCTGGATTTTGGGTATTCATTTGATAGACATTTGCTTCGTCGATAGCTATATCTACATGATCGTTGGTGTAGAACCAGCCTCTCCAAAACCAATCGAGGTCTACCCCTGAAGCATCTTCCATGGTACGGAAAAAGTCGGCGGGTGTAGGGTGTTTGAACATCCATCGTTGCGAGTATTCTTTGAACGCGTAGTCGAATAGTTCGCGTCCCATCACTGTTTCACGAAGGATATTGAGGGCGGTAGCTGGTTTTCCGTAGGCATTGTTACCGAATTGGTGAATGGACTCGGAGTTGGTCATGATTGGAGAAATAAAGTTTTTATCTCCTTTCATATAAGGTACCATTTTGTAAGCTGGACCTCTACGAGATGGATAATCACGTTCCCATTCTTGTTCGGTCAAGTACTGTACAAAGGTATTTAATCCTTCATCCATCCATGTCCATTGACGCTCATCAGAGTTGACGATCATTGGGAAGAAGTTGTGTCCTACTTCATGGATAATCACTCCAATCATTCCATATTTGGTACGGGCACTGTAGGTTCCATCTTCATTGGGGCGACCGAAGTTGAAGCAAATCATGGGGTATTCCATACCAATGCGGGCAGCATGTACAGAGATGGCAACAGGGTAAGGATAATCGAAAGTGTATTTGGAATATACGCGTAAACTATGCGCGACTACTTTGGTAGAATATTGTTCCCAAAGTGGGTTTCCTTCTTTTGGATAGTAAGACATCGCCATTACAGTACGACCTCCTAATGGTACACCAATGGCATCCCAAATAAATTTACGGGAAGAAGCAAATGCAAAATCACGTACATTTTCTGCTTTAAATATCCAAGTTTTGGTATCACTTGAACGGCTTTCTTCAGCTGCTTCTGCTTCGTCTTGTGTGACGATCATTACTGGTTCACTTGCTGTTTCGGCTTCTTTATAACGTTGTCTTTGTTCGGCTGTCAATACTTCTTCTGGATTTTGAAGTACACCCGTAGATCCGACAATGTGATCGGCTGGTACGGTGATACTTACTTCGTAATCACCGAAGGCCAATGCAAACTCCCCACGTCCTAAGAATTGTTTGTTTTGCCAGCCTTCTACTTCGTTATATACCGCCATTCGTGGAAAAAATTGAGCGATGGTATAAAGGTAGTTATCATCTTCTTCGAAGTATTCATAACCTGAACGTCCACCAATTTGCATACGGTCATTGATATTGTACCACCAGGTCATTCCAAAGGTCACTGACTCTCCTGGCTTTAATGCTTCAGGCAAATCTACACGCATCATGGTTTTGTTAATGGTGTAATCCATAGGATTGCCATTGGCATCTTCTACTTTTTGGATTTTGAAACCACCATCGAAATCATTTGTCAGTTTTCGAATATCTCTAAAACTCGTTCGATCATTAATTTCGCTGGTTGCAATTTTGTGGCTATCTGAATCCTTCGCGCGCATATTCTGATCAAGCTGTAGCCAAAGATAGGTAAGTCTATCGGGAGAATTGTTGTGATAGGTAATTTTGTGCGCTCCTAAAATGCGTTGTTTTTCATCGTCTAACTCAACAGACATTTTGTAATCGGCTTTCATTTGCCAATACTCATGCCCTGGCGCACCTGCTGCATTTCGATATACATTGGGTGTAGCGAGTTCTTGTTTGAGTTGACGGAATTTGTTTTGGTTGGTGTTTTCTTGTGCTTTTAGTGGCATAGAAAAGACGGCTATACAAATAATGCATAGCACTAGTTGGAAATATCTCATAACCAGATGGAATTTGTAAAGAAAGTGAATTGTCAGAAAATTGTAAGCTTCATTACGCTTTAATCTAACAATTTTTGCTAATTTAGTAAATAATACTAAATTATTATGAATCAACTATATAAATACATTTTATTCTTTTTTGTTCTCCTGCTTGGTATATCTTCTGCACATGCTTTTCACAAATACTATGTAAGCATTTGTGAGATAGCGCATAATCCCAAAATGGAGACCTTAGAAGTAACCTTCAAAATTTTCACAGACGACTTAGAACGTGCTTTAGAACAGGATGGGAAATTTAATATTGAACTAGGAACAGTAGATGAACATCCTTTTACAGACAGTTTGATTTCCAATTATATAATGGATCATTTTGAACTGATAATAGACGAAGAAGTCAAGCCCATGTTCTTTTTGGGGAAGGAGGCAGAAATTGAATCTACTTGGTGTTATATTGAGGTCTATAAGGTAGCAAATATGACTGAGTTACAGATTTACAATGACCTTTTATTGGATGTTTATGAAGACCAAAACAACCTAATTCACCTAGATTATAAAGGTGAAAAAAGTAGTGTTTTGTTGCGGAAAGGGCATGTTGAGGAGAAGGTTAGTTTTTGATAAGGAGTCGGCAATATTTTTCTAAGAGACAAGGCATGCCTTGTCTGTACGGATTTTATAAATCGGATCGTCTAAATAGAAAGTAAGCTCCCAAAATAAAGATTACTACATACATTACTGGCAGCCACCAATTGAAATTAGTAGATAGCTCAATACCAGCAAAATCGGTAAAGTCTTGGTATATTTTGAAGATGAGATTATCAAAGGCATGGTAAGGCAACCAATTGGCTAGTTCCGCAAATCTGGTAGTAAGAATAAGCTCTCCTATCCAAGTAAAAAAGAAGAGTAAATAAGCTAATGCACTTCTTTTGACTAAGAAACTAACCAACATTGCTAGAAACATATATCCGAGTGCGTGTAAAAAGAAATATAATATATTAATAGACTTATCCCATATCTGCACTTCTGCCATTTCAGGTGTTCTTAAAAACCCTAATACCAGTGTTGTCCCAAATAGTAGAATCGTCGCCCAAATGGCAAGTGTTACAATAAATAGCACTTTGGTTCCTATGGCTTCGAATCGACTCATCCCATCCATTATTTGTTGACGTACCGTTCGATAACTAAACTCATTCGTGATTCGCCCGATGACAATAAAGCCTAAAAAGAAGTTGAAGAAACTGCCAAAATAGACGCTTGTTTCCCAAATATCAGGAAATTGGAAAAAGGTGTCTAGTAATCGTGAACCTCTGCCACCTAGTGTGGTCATTCGCCAGATAAATAAGGGAGTAAGTAAAGTATATAAGCTCATCATGACCCAAAAACTAATGTGGGGCAAGTGCTTTTGCATTTCTAAACGGTATAGTCTTAACATAGTTTCTTTTTTCGAGGTGCAGGTGTCAGGTGTCAGGTGTCAGGTAAAAAATTCAAACATGCCAATCAACTTTCTATCGACTATCGACTATCGACTGATAACTATGTACTAAAAATTAGGACTCCTGACTCCTCTAACCTAAACCTTCTTTATTTAGTTATTTTCAAAAACTCACTTTCCAAGGTATTTCCTTGCGGGTAAATCTCCGCTACAAAAATGCCCTGTTCCCCCAAAAAGCGGTTAATCTGTTGACTACTCACCTCTTGATCCACCTGTACCTCCACCCTACCCTTTACCTCTTTAACAACCTTTACTAATGGATGATCTTCCAGTGCTTTTACTAACACAAAGTGGTCAACTCCTCCTTTTAAAATGATCGTAATTTCTCCATCAAGTAATGCACTAACGGGTCCATTTTGCAGCAACTCTCCAAATTTCAAGATAGCTACATGCGAACAAGTTTTCTCCACTTCATCCAAGATATGACTTGCCAATAAAATCGTTTTTCCTTGTTGCCCCAAATCAATAATAATCTGCCTCATTTCGGCAATTCCTTGCGGATCAAGTCCATTCGTTGGTTCATCTAATACAAGGACTTCAGGATCACCAATAAGCGCATTAGCTACTGCTAATCGCTGCTTCATACCGAGTGAATAGGTACTCACCTTTGACTTTTTTCGGGCAGCTAAACCCACAATATCCAGCACTCGATCAATATCAGAGTAAGGGACTTTTTTGACCCCACAGGTAATTCTCAAATTTTGAACGGAATTGAGGTACGGATAAAAATTAGGACTTTCGAGCATGGTTCCAATCTTCTGTCGTTGTACATGGCTATTCCGTTCTCCAAACCATGAAAAACTGCCCGCAGACGGATTAGTAATGCCTAGCACCATCCCTAAAGTTGTACTTTTTCCGCTACCATTTGGGCCTAAAATCCCATAAACACTTCCTCTAGGAATTTCTAGTGAAAGCGATTTTACCGCTTTTACAGCCCCATAATTTTTCGATAATTGTTGAATACTTAATACACTCATGAAGCTTCTTTTTGAGTTATTTTCAATTTTTCACCTTGTTTATAGATCAAGTATCCTCCAATGCCTGAAGTTATAATACCTGCCAACATCACTACCCACCAAAAGTAGCGCATATCAAATAATCTTACGCCTACTTCTGCCCAGAAAGCACAGTACAAACCTACTACCGACCAACTCATATAAGCAAAATGGTTTTCTAACCAATTATCCTTTGTTTTGCGTAATACTGGTATCATTCCTGCCACAATGGTCAGTAGACTAATGATAGCAAACGCATGAAAAAGATTGACACTACCAAAGTTATAAATGGCAAAGGCTGTAATATTCAGAACCAGCATACTGCCAATATAGGCATAGCCTAACTTTTTGTGGAAATTGGTTCCTTTTTTATTGAAAAAAACCATTGTTCCAAAAATCATCGCTAAGATAGCAGCAATTGTGTGAACTAAGCCAATTGAGCTATTAATAATGTGTAAGTCTCTTAAAAATTCCATGCTTTTTGTTTTGATTTCAGGAGGTCAATATTATATCAGTAGATTGCTTTATACAAAACTTACAGATTTCTCTTATTTTTATCCCTATCTTTGCCCCACATTTAACCTAAAAAGCTGAGCTGTGATCATACTTCGTTATTTATATGCTATTTACTCAGGATTCATTTTTATCCTCTTAATGTTATTTGCGGTTCCTTACTACATTATAGTAGGATTAATATTTGGTGACAAGGCTCAAAAATATATGATTGCTTATAATCGTTGGTGGACCGTTATCTGGAGTTTCTTTGCTTTTGTTCGTTGCAAAACTTATGGGGAGGAAAATTATGATGGAGATAAAGAATATGTATTGGTTTGTAATCATACCTCTATGGGAGATGTGATTATCTTGTTGTCTGCTATTAAAAAAATTGCATTCGTACCTTTAGCAAAAAAAGAGCTTCGCAAAGTGCCCATTTTAGGTTATCTTTTCTCCAAAGGAGCTGTACTTGTAGATCGAAAAGATCCTGATAGTCGTCGCAAAAGTGTAGAGAAACTAAAGGAATTGGGTAGTAAGAAGATTTCGGTTATGTTATTTCCAGAAGGTACTAGAAATCCAAAGCCAGAAAATCCATTGAAAGACTTTCATACAGGTGCTTTTCGCATTGCAATAGATTTACAACGCCCTGTTTTACCAATGGTGGTTATTGGAGCACGAAAATTGGTTCCTGGGGAAAAATTCCCCAATCAACCGGCTAGTCTAACTGCTCATATAGCAAAGCCTATCCCTACCGAAGGACTCACTCAAGAGGATGCTTATGACTTAAAACAACGTGTTTATGATGTCATGGAACAATTATTAATTGAGAATGATCCACTTTATAAAGGCTACCGCGAACAAAGAAACTAAGTAATGGCTAAAAAGAATTTTTTCAAAAAACTAATTAATGAAACGGGGAAGGGGCTTCAAGAGTTATCTAAAAACCTTTTAGGTAGCGATATTTCTGTTATTGATGTATTGATGGCTTTAGAGGAGGTTTCTTTTAGTAAGCGAAGTATCAAAACACAAGCTGCACTTGATAAACAATTGTATAAGTTACTAGATCAAGAATTTGAAGGTGTTGTTTTAAAACCAAAATATAAATCCAATCCTTTTAACTTAAAAGTGAGTGTTGATGTTGGTGGAGAGTTGGGTATTCTCACTCGCTTAGCAGAAAGCCTAACTCCAGCAAAAGCAGTCAGTATTATTGGTATCTTAAAAATCTTGAAAACGGACTTATATAGGGATGGCTTACTCTTGTTATTGGTGGGCAGTAAAAAGGAGGAGCAGCAACCTATTATAGGAGAGTTGAAACGAATTTGTGAAAAGATGGATGTTGCCTTTCAGTATACTTATTGGAGCTAATTAAGGACCTACCTCAATAACAATTGCAAAATACTAGCCCCTACCGGATCACATCTATTGGCTGAATTAGATAAAATGACTACTCCTATACCGTATTTCTTCACAAAGGCAGCATACGCACTATATCCACTTGTTTTGCCACTTATAGAAATAATTTGAAAAGGGCTTTTTTTCGCTCTTTTATCTACGTACCAAGCATATCCGACCTCTACAAATCGCATTTGTGTTTTTGCCAATCCCTCATGTGTTTGTGCGAGAACGCCTCCCAATATATTAGATCTGGATGTGTCCATATTAGCTGCCACAAACAACATCATATCTTCCAAAGAGGTTTTTATTCCTTCCGAACTGTATAAAGATGCATAATACTGTTGTTCCAACTCACGCCCTCTAAAATCATGTCCGAGGGCTAGTCGTTCTTCTTGTAAGGTATCAAGGTTCACACTAATTTCTCGCATTTCAAGTGGGCGACAAATATATTGATGTAATAAGGTCTCGTAATTTTCATGGGTAGCATTTTCAATTAAATGTCCAAGCAAACCAATCCCAAAATGGGAATAGGAAAAAGCAAGTTTCCTTTTTTTCTTACGCGCTTTCAATAGGTACTCCGGATGTTCATGCATTTGTAAATAGCGATATACATCCTCAATTTGATAATTGGAGTACGGATTATTCCAATTGGTGATCGTGCTTATTTTATTGAGGGGTTCTTTGGGTAATCCAGAGGTGTGTGTCACTAATTGAACGAGTGTTATCTCTTTTAGGATGGGATTTTTTTCTAGGAGGGAATCAGGGAGGTATTTAGTAATTGGGTCATCAGCCCGAAGTATTCCTTCTGCTTCTAGAGATTTTAGCAGGGTGGCTGTAATTACCTTAGTAATAGACCCAATATGATAAAGGGTTTCATTGTTTGGAGGTAGGGTATCCGTTTTACTGATATGCCCATAGTGATATTTATAAAAATACCCTTCATCAATAATCCCCACAGACAAACCATTAACTGCTTCATTTTTGAAATAAGGTTCTACAATCTGATCGATCAAACCTTCTAAGGCCTGACTCGGTTGTGCTTTTGTTGGCAGGGTAATTCCTACCAACAAAAACAGTAAGATGGCATAAAAAAATGTTAAAATCTGATACATAATAGACTCTCTACTTAAACAGCTACGCTAAAATCTCTTAGGGCATCATTTAATGAGGTCTTTTTATTGGTTGATTCTTTTCTTTTTCCGATAATTAGGGCGCAAGGAACGTTATATGTCCCTGCGGGAAACTCTTTGGGATAAGTTCCTGGAATGACGACTGATCTAGCAGGTACCACTCCTTTGTAAGTAATTGGCTCATCTCCACTCACATCAATAATACGCGTAGATTGGGTAATGACCACATTCGCTCCTAATACTGCTTCTGTTTCTACTCGTACACCTTCAACCACAATACATCGCGAGCCAATAAAGCAATTGTCTTCTATAATAACAGGTGCAGCTTGTACAGGTTCTAAAACCCCTCCAATTCCCACTCCTCCACTAAGGTGAACATTTTTTCCAATTTGCCCACATGATCCAACAGTAGCCCACGTATCAACCATTGTTCCTGAATCGACATAAGCACCAATATTAACGTAAGAAGGCATCATAATCGTACCAGGAGCTAAAAAAGCACCATGTCGAGCGATAGCATGAGGTACAACTCTCACTCCTAAATCGGCATAATTTTTTTTGAGGGGAATTTTATCATGAAACTCAAATGGAGGTACTTCAATGGTTTCCATTTTGGCGATTGGGAAGTAAAGAATAACTGCCTTTTTTACCCAATCATTGACTACCCAACCTTCTTCAGTAGGGGTAGCTACTCGCAACCTTCCTTTGTCGAGTTCTTCTATTATAGCTTTGATGCTATCTTGTGTACTTGTTTCTTTCAGCAAGTCTCTATTTTCCCAAGCTTGCTCTATGATTGTTTGGTGTTGGTTCATATCTTTTATAGTAGATGTTATTTTGATGTTAAGATATGCAAATATAGGATAAATGCCATTTAAGTAAGGGATAAAGAATAATAATTTAAGATTGACATTTTTAAACAAATTTTTTAGTGCTTACATTTACTATATTGTGCATCGATACTATTAATAAAACCGTTCAACTCTAATTCGCATGGCCCAAAAAAAGAAAAAAGTATCCCGCCGAAAGTTTATCGTAAAAGGTGGTTTAGGAGTATTAGGCTTATTGGCACTTGGTATTTATGTAGGTCGTAACCCTTTACGTAGGGCAGCCCTTGAGATGGCAGAATCCATGATTCCACCCTATTCGGGTACGGGAACTAGTGCTAATTTATGGTTTGAAATTACCAAAGAAAACAAAGTAGTATTGCACTCTCCCAAAGTAGAAATGGGACAAGGGACCTTTACAGGATTGGCACAAATGGTAGCTGATGAACTTGATGTTGCTATTGATCAGGTTACGGTTACAGCAGCCGAAACAGCAACTGGAATTGTGGATGGGATGAGTACTGGCGGGAGTTTGTCTATCGCTTCTTTGTGGCAACCACTACGAGAAATGGCGGCTACTATGCGCGAAATGATTAAGACCGAAGCGGCTAAAAAATTAGGCGTTGATGCTAGTTCTCTTAACAGTGCTGATGGTGTTTTAAGCGGTGGAGGCAAAACAATGACATATGCTGAAGCAGTTGAAGGTGTAACAGAATGGGATATTCCTGATGCTCCAGCATTACGCGCTGTCAAAGATTATAAATTTATTGGGAAGCCTATTCCACGAATTGACCTGAAAGATAAGGTATTAGGTGCTCCTATGTTTGGAGTGGATGCAGAAATGCCTGATATGCTGCACGCGACGGTTATACGGCCTTCATCAATTGGAGCTACGCTTAAAAGTGCCAATATTGATGAGGCTGCCAAAATGCCAGGGATTGTTAAAATAGTACAAAAAGAGAATTGGATAGGGATTATCGCCAACAGTTTTCCTGAAGCTTTGGCGGCTAAAAACAAGGTACAAGTGGAGTGGGATATTCCTAAGAAATGGACGGAGGAAGATATGCGAAGTATTTTAAAAGTAGGAGCAGGAAATGAAATGGTGACTCAAAAAGAAGGCAGTGTGCTTGATCCTGAAGATACCGATGTTGTTTCTTTAGAGTTTACCAGTCCCATTGGTGCCCATGCACAAATAGAACCCAATGGTGCTGTGGCTCATGTGGAAGGGAACAAGATTACGGTCAAACTTTCTACTCAAGTATTAGGTGTCACTCAAAAGCAAGTGGCAGAAGCATTTGGTGTAGGTATTGAAAATGTAAATATCATTGGGACATATCTTGGAGGTGGGTTTGGTCGTCGCCTTACGACTCGCCATGCAATACAAGCAGCTCAAATGTCGAAAGAGGTGGGTAAGCCTGTTAAGTATTTGTTTACGAGAGAAGAAGAGTTTCAACATGATACTTTCCGCCCTCCTACCCATCATATTGTACGTGGTAAGTTGAATGACAATGGTATCTTAGAAGCATTGGAGCATCATTATGCTAGTGGTGATGTTGCTCATAATTCAGATATTTTCCCTCCCGTCGCCACTACTATTTTAGGAACAGATGTAGGGGCTATGCGCGGTGGCAATATCATGTATGATAAAATTCCTAATCACCAAGCAATACAATGGCATACGACTTTACCTTTCGCTACTAGTTTTTGGCGTAGTTTAGGACTTTTAGCTAATACCTTTGCGATTGAGAGTTTTGTGGATGAAATGGCTTTAAAAGCAGGCAAAAATCCTGTTGATTTTCGCCTAGCGATGCTTGGAGAGGAAGAGTCAAGTGCAAGAATAAGGAAGGTAATTGAGGTCGCTGCCCAAAAAGGGAATTATAAAGATGGGCTTATTTCTAGTAATCGAGCAATGGGCTTTGCTGCTTCTATTGATGCTGGTGCGCCTTGTGCACAAGTGGTAGAAGTCTCTATTGAAGATAATGCTGTAAAAGTGCATAAAGTAGTTTGTGTATTGGATTGTGGGATTGCTGTTAACCCAGACCAAGTAAAGGCACAATGTGAGGGGTCTATTATTATGGGTCTAAGTGCCACTTTACATGAAAAAATGACTATTAAAGATGGGCAGCTCTACCCCAGAGGTTTTGG
>JAHDHP010000105.1 GCA_020631245.1 Bacteroidota bacterium
ACTTTTAGTCACCTGTCAATTAAATCCTTGCACTTTTAGTGCAAGGTCGTTTAATCTTACGTACTGCAAAACTCCCCTCCTCGGAGGGGCCGGGGGTGGGTTAATACACACTGAAATATCGAATTCCTTACCCAATCACCCAGTCATCAAATAAGCTGGGCGTGCCCTTTCACAGGTCTTAGGAAATTGCGGGCTTGATAAAATAAACGCGTAACGCTAACACAATCCCTCAAGCCCGCAATCCCCCAATCCCTATTCCAGGTCAGGCTATCCGTTTGTAGTTGGCTTGCAGAAAAGGTGTTCCGCTATATCTGTTAGCAGTGTCTTCCTCCGTCAGCCCTGCTACCAGAAGCGTCACTACCTTTCTTCTTCGCCAAGCTACCACTACTATCCTTCACGCGAGATAATGACTGAATTAGCGAATGACTGAATGATTGAATGGCGTTACGCACTTATTTTCATAGGTAGATTGTCCCAAAGTCTCCTCCTCGGAGGAGATTTAGAGGTGGGTTTTAGACGAAGTACTAACATCTCATCACACGTTCAACCGTTCATCCGTCAAATCGTTCAACCGCCAAATCATTTTCCCATGCAAATATCCACCACCACAACCCTCAACAACAACGTACAAATGCCCTGGCTAGGACTAGGCGTGTATAAAAGCGCAGAAGGAGACGAAGCACTCCAAGCCATAGACGCCGCCTTCAAAGCAGGTTATCGCCATATAGACACCGCCAAAATCTATAATAACGAAAAAAGTGTAGGAGAAGCAGTCCGCACCAGCAATATACCAAGAGCCGATATTTTTGTAACCACCAAATTATGGAATACCGATCACGGCTACGACAATACCCTACGCGCATTTGACGACAGCCTAAAGCGACTCGATATAGACTATATAGATTTATATTTAGTCCATTTTCCAGTACGCGATATACGACAAGAAACATGGAAAGCAATGGAACGCATTGCCGAAGGAGGACACTGCAAAGCCATTGGCGTCAGTAACTACCTACACAATCACCTAGAAGAGCTACTAGGAAGCTGTAATATCGTTCCTGCGGTCAATCAATTAGAGCTAAGTCCCTACTGCTTCCGAGATCGTCAAGCCACCGTCGATGTCTGTCGGAAAAACAATATTCGCCTAGAAGCATACAGCCCCCTCACACGAACCGTAAAATTCGACGATCCTGCCTTAGTAAGTATAGCCAATAAATATGGCAAAACACCCGCACAGATTCTAATTCGCTGGGCATTAGAGGAAGAGATTGTCGTGATACCTAAATCAAGTAATCCAACCCGCATTCAGCAAAATGCAGATGTCTTTGATTTTTCTATCACAAAAGAAGATATGGAGAAGCTAAATGGTTTGAATGAGAATTTATTAGTTTGTTGGGATCCTGCTAAAGAACCTTAGCAAAAAAATCATTCTATTTTTTTTCGTAAATCTAGTAGTTCTTGGGTATTTAAACATTGAGAAAAGCCCTTTGCTTTAATACCATTTAGGAGTGTTTTATCTCCAGTCCATAACTTAGCATCTTCTAAGTATTGAGTTAGAGCTACAAAAGCAATATCATCCATATCAACATCTCTAACAATAGGAACGGATGATTGCCAAAAATTAAATGGTATTTGATCTTCAGAAATAAAGTTGATTTTACTATAGATGATAAACTTTGCTTCGTCTATTTGTGTTTCTTGTAAACGTGAAATTTCTAGTAATTTACTTTTGTGTCTCTCAAGCTCTATACGTAAGTATGAAACTGAATAAAACTCAAAAATAGAATCAGAGTTAAGTATCAAATCTCCTATTGTATTATTACTATTTAAAATGGCACTGAATACAATATTTGTATCAACAACAATCTTCATGGTTTTAAAAGGCGATTCTTGTTTGCTTCCCACCACCCTTTATTGATCGTAGAAGCGAGATTGTTTATTTCTTCTTGATTAGCATCACTTTCTGAAGTGACCTCACTGTATGTTAAGTAATTCATTAGACGTTGTAAACTTTCAATATCAATTTTATCGGAAATGCGAATAATGATTTCATTTCCTTTTCTTTGAATGGTCATGATATAATATTAATGATTTATTTTAGGGTTATGAATTCGCCTATATAAGATACAATATTTTTACCAATAATGTTGGATTAATATTCTGAAATAGAATTTCTTAGTTAAAACCTAGAGGTGACTGTAAAAACAAAAAAGCCATTTCGAATACTCGAAATGGCTTTTGCTTTAGTAGCCCGTAGGGGAATCGAACCCCTGTTCCCAGGATGAAAACCTGATGTCCTAACCCCTAGACGAACGGGCCAAAACTGGCAATAATTTACCATCAATAAAACACGTATGGTCGCCCATACAAAAAAGTAGCCCGTAGGGGAATCGAACCCCTGTTCCCAGGATGAAAACCTGATGTCCTAACCCCTAGACGAACGGGCCAAAATTGGCATCAATACTTGTAGAGAAAAACTTGTCTCACACAAGGACTGCAAATATAGAGCTAAGTTTTTTTTTTCCCAATTTTTTTGAGAAATTATTTTGAATTGTATGCCTTATATATGTAAGAACTGACTCCTGACACCTGTCTCCTGATACCTCGACTTGGCTATGGACTAGTAAACAATCGACTTATAAAAACAAACTTTTCTTTGTCTTTGACTTAGGGTAATAGTACTTTTGCAGCGAAGTAATAAAATACAAGTAATAATTACTAAAATAAACGTAAAACTATGGCAACTTGTAAAATTGCAATTAACGGATTCGGACGTATCGGACGTTTGACCCTTCGTGCCTTATTAAAAAAGCAAGATAGCGACATAGAAATTGTAGCTATCAACGATTTGACAGATAATGAGACACTCGCACACTTATTCCGTTATGATACAGCACACGGTAAATTCGAAGGAACTGTTACCGCAGATGATGAAAGTATCACTTTCGATGGCGTAAAAATAAGTGCGTATGCTGAAAGAGATCCAGCGAAGCTTCCGTGGAAAAATCATGAAGTAGACATCGTTTTGGAATGTACAGGTCGTTTTAGAGATAAAGCAGATGCTGCCAAACACATTGAAGCAGGTGCTAGAAAAGTATTAATCTCTGCTCCTGGGAAAGGTGGTGTGAAAACAATTGTACTTGGAACCAATGACGAAGAATTATCAGCAGATGATACGATTGTGTCTAATGCTTCATGTACAACCAACTGCCTAGCTCCATTGGTACGTATTTTAGATGAGAACTTCGGATTAGAGAGTGGTGTATTTACGACTATTCACGCTTATACTGCTGATCAGCGTATACAAGATGCTCCACATAAAGATTTACGTCGTGCAAGAGCAGCAGCATTAAATATTATCCCAACCACAACAGGTGCAGCAAGTGCAGTAATGAAAGTGATTCCATCAATGGATGGTAAACTCACAGGTATTGCAGCTCGTGTACCAGTTATTACAGGTTCTTTGACTGATCTTAATTGCAAATTGGCCAAACCAGCTACTAAAGAGGAAATCAACGCAGTGTTTAAAGCGGCTGCTGAAGGGCCATTAAAAGGTATCTTGGAATATTCAGAAGAACCATTGGTATCTTCAGATATTGTTAGTAATCCACATTCTTGTATCTTCGATGCACCTATGACTATCGTTGTAAACGATATGGTAAAAGTAGTAGGGTGGTATGACAATGAAGCGGGTTATGCTAATCGTTTAGCTGATTTAGCCGTGAAGTTGGCAAAAATGATCTAAGTACTAGGACAAAATGGTACAGACGTCGATTTATCGCGTCTCAGGAAGGAACGTCAAGAAATCAAAGCAAAAATAATGATCGTTCTAACGTGAGTCGCCATAAATGGACGCCTATACAAAGCACTTAGCCAATCAATTGATTTTGTCCAAATTCTAAAAATGATTTAGAGTTTGGATAAAAATATCTTTTACGCATTGTATTAACTCCCCTCCTCGGAGGGGTTGGGGCAATGTCATTGACTTAAGCAATCCAACATGGCAGATTTTGAGTAAGGGCTATCATGAAAGCTAGGCACTGCCTTAAATCTGATATGTTTCGAGAAAGCACTATTTTCTTATTTCCATGACATTGGGGGTTGGGGGTGGGTTAAGTCACTCTAGAAATGTCGAATTTTCAATTACCAACTATGCAAACAGCTAAAAACTTTTCTTTTAAAGGACTAAAAGCACTCGTGCGAGTAGACTTTAATGTGCCTTTGAGCGAACAATTAACCGTATCAGATAATACGCGTATCAAAGGAGCATTGCCAACCATCAAAAAGATTTTGAACGATGGAGGTAGTGCCGTCTTAATGTCGCATTTGGGACGTCCTAAAGGGGAAGTAAAAGATAAGTTATCACTTCGTCATGTAGGAGCTGAATTAAGCGGTTTACTCGGACAGCCAATCTGCTTTTCTGAAAAAAGTGTAGGAGAAAATGTACAAGGATACGTAGCAGATTTAAAGCTAGGGGAGGTGCTATTGCTCGAAAACCTACGCTTTCATCCTGAAGAGAAGAAAGGAGATAATGATTTTGCCAAACAACTTGCCGAATTGGGCTGTGATGTATATGTGAATGACGCTTTTGGTACTGCTCACCGTGCCCATGCTTCTACTTATACGGTTGCTCAATTTTTTGCACCAGAAAAACGAATGATTGGCATTTTGATGGACAAAGAGCTAGAAAATGGAAAGAAGGTGTTACATCATGCCGAACGACCTTTTACTGCCATACTTGGAGGAGCCAAAGTGTCCGATAAAATTTTATTGATCGAAGCACTCCTCGACAAAGTAGATAATATCCTCATTGGTGGTGGAATGGCGTATACCTTCATGGTGGCACAAGGAGGGAAAGTGGGTAACTCCCTTATGGAAGAAGATAAAGTCGAGTTGGCTAAAACCCTATTACAAAAGGCGGCTGATAAAGGGGTTACTTTTTTGTTGCCTACTGATAATGTAATCGCCGATGCCTTTGATAATGAGGCTAATCGACAATTAGTATCAAGTATGGAAATCCCTGATGGCTGGATGGGTTTAGATATTGGCCCTAAAACACGAGCTGCTTTTAAAGAGGTGATCCTAGCTTCAAAAACCATCCTTTGGAATGGGCCGCAAGGTGTTTTCGAAATGGATAATTTTTGTCAAGGAACTGAAGCAGTGGCACAAGCGGTTGCTCAAGCTACTAAAGATAATGGAGCCTATTCACTTATTGGAGGTGGCGATTCTGTCGCAGCTATTCGCAAACTCGAATTAGATGATGATGTGTCTTATGTGTCTACTGGTGGGGGGGCGATGTTGGAAATGCTAGAAGGAAAAACATTACCAGGGGTGGAGGCGATGACTGGGTGATTGGATGATTGGGTGACTGGATGGACGTAACGCTATATTCAATCATCCAGTCATGCAATCACCCAATCATCAAAAACGCGTGAGGGATAGTAACGATAGCTTGCTGAAACAACTGCTTTGTGAGGCAAGGACTAGCAGGGCTGACAACGGAAGACACTGCTAGGACTATGCGGAACTAGCAGGTGTGAGGCAACTAAAAGTGGATAGCCCGACCCGAAATAGTTGTTGAGTGGTTGGGTGGTTGTGTTATTTCGTTAATTCAATCACGCAGTTACCCAACCACTCAATAACTATGAAAGGGGCACGCCCAAAAAAAGAAAAAAATATTGCTAATAAAATCCAAATCAACATGAAGTATGATCCAATAGGTTCCGAACTATTTAAAGAAAATAGGGAACGTTTTAAAGCGAAAATGAAGCCTAATTCGATTGCTATTTTTAATGCGAATGATGAGATGCCACGTAGTGCGGATGGGTATCATACTTATCGCCAAAACCCAGATTTGTTTTATTTGACGGGGGTAGATCAGGAGCGATCTATGTTAGTTTTGTTTCCTGATTGTCCGAAAGAAGAGTGGCGAGAAATTTTATTTGTACGTCGTACTAGCAAATTGTTGACGACTTGGGAAGGACATAAATTGTCAAAAGATGAGGCAAAAGAGGTGTCAGGTATTCAGATGGTTGCATGGACAGAGACATCGGGCAATATGCTGCGTTCTTTAATGAATTTAGCAGAAAACTGTTACCTTAACTTGAATGAACATAATCGGATGAGTTCGGGGGTAGTAGATAAAGATTTACGGTTTGCGCGAGAACTCAAGGAGCGTTTTCCTTTACATACTTATTTGCGTTCGGCACCGATAATGCATGAATTGCGAGCGGTGAAGTCGGATTTAGAAATTGCGTTGATGCGTCATGCGGTAGGTATTACAGAAAAGGCTTTTCGTCGTATTTTGAAGTTTATAAAGCCAGGAGTTTGGGAGTATGAAATTGAGGCGGAGATTGTTCATGAGTATTTAATTAATCGAGCAACAGGACCTGCTTATTCGTCGATTATTGCTTCGGGGCCCAATGCTTGTATTTTGCATTATGTGGATAATAACCAACAATGTAAGGCGGGTGATGTTATTTTGATGGATTTTGGAGCTGAATACGCTAATTATGCTGCTGATCTATCGCGTTCTATCCCTGTAAGTGGTCGTTATACTGATCGTCAAAAGGAGGTGTATAATGCGGTATTGCGTATTATGCGACAAGCTACACAGATGTTGGTTCCTGGTACTATTTTGAGTAAGTATAATGAAGATGTGGCTAAAATTGTGGAAGAAGAGTTGATTAAATTAGGATTATTGGATGCAGAAGAGGTGAAAAAACAAGATCCTAAAAAGCCATTATATAAGAAATATTTTATGCATGGCACTTCTCATTTCTTAGGGATTGATGTACACGATGTAGGAAGTGCGTATCGACCTATGGAGGCGGGTATGGTTTTTACTTGTGAGCCAGGTATCTATATTGAGGAAGAAGGTTTGGGTATTCGGATTGAAAATGATATTTTAGTAAGTGATAATGGTCCTATTGATTTGATGGCTGATACGCCAGTAGAGATAGAAGAGATCGAAGATTTGATGAATGGGTAAGTGGTACTTATATTATATAATTTCCCATAAAAAAAAACAGATTACTATATGTATAACCTGAAAAGAGCCATTCCGAATGCAATTACACTCACCAATTTATTTTTGGGCTGTATTGCGATTGTGTGTGCTTTTAACGGAAAACTAGCATGGGTACCGATGGTGGTATTTATGGCTGGTATTGCTGATTTTTTAGATGGATTAGCAGCTCGTATACTCAATGTTTCTTCCAATATTGGGACGCAGTTGGATTCACTAGCCGATATGGTCACCTTTGGAGTGGTTCCTGGAGTGGCTATGTTCCAGTTAATGGCACTTGCTTTCGATGCAAATCCTGATTTGTCGAATCCGACACCTGATTCGGCACCTCATATCTATTTCCTAGCTCCTGCTTTTCTTATTACGGTATTTTCTGCCTTACGACTTGCCAAGTTTAATGTGGACGAACGCCAAACGTCTGGTTTTTTGGGATTGGCTACGCCTGCAAGCACCGCTTTTGTACTAGGAATGGTTGCTATGTTGTATAATGATAACTTTGGACGATGGGATGAAATGGTATTGAATGAATACCTGTTGTATGCGGTGACGATTTTCATTTCTTATATGCTCGTATCTGAAGTGCCTATGTTTGCTTTGAAGTTTAAAGGAAGAAAGTGGAAAGGAAATGAGATGCGTTGGCTAATTATTATTATTGGTATTACGCTTATTGCTATTGGTGGTTTGGCTAGTGGTACACTCATTATTAGCTTGTATATGTTGATGTCTGTCTTTGATAATTATTATCTCCAACCTCGTAAAGCCCGCTCATGATTAGTCGAAGCGTCCTATTCTGTTTAGTTCTTTTGGGTGTTGGTATCACCACCAGTACCGCACAAGATATTACCTATGCGCGCAAAGTAGTAGATACACTTTGCTCGCCTAGTATACATGGGCGTGGCTATGTGGAACAAGGGGAGCGGAAAGCTGCCGATTTTATTGCGGAAGAATTTTCCAAAATGGGCTTGAAAAGCTTTGAAGAAGGTACTTACTTTCAAGAGTTTGTTATTTCCGTCAATACCTTCCCTGATAAAATGAATTTGTGGGTAGATGGCAAAAAATTAAAGCCAGGAAAAGAATATTATATCGAACCTGCTTCTAGAAAAAGTAGTGGACAATTTAAGCCTATCTTTATCAATAGAACTTTATTGGAGAGTGAAAAAAAGGTGAATAAGCTCCTTAAAAACCAATCAAAGAAAGCGGTTCTAGTTAGCTTTAATGAGGAACACTACAAGGAGATGCCTACCTCCCTGAAAGATACTTATGATAAAATACTTAGTCGAAGTGCTATTACCAATCGCTTGGTCATTAGTGATAAAAAATTGCATTGGCATATCCAACAGCGACCAATTAAGCGGACTACGTTTACAGTCAGTAAATCGGCTCTTTCTTATGTAAATGCCAACGAAAAAAAGCCGATTAAAAAAGTAAAGTGGGAAGTGGATCAAAAGTGGATCAAGAAGTATCCTACTCAGAATGTGATTGCTTATGTAGAGGGCAAAGACTATCCCGATCAATATGTGGTGTTTTCAGCTCATTATGACCATATCGGACGTATGGGAAAAGACACTTATATTCCTGGTGCCAATGACAATGCGAGTGGTACGGCCATGCTACTCAATATGGCGAAACATTATGCTGAAAATCCACCAAAGTATACAACTGTTTTTATTGCTTTTGGTGGTGAGGAAGCAGGTCTACTAGGCTCATCGCACTATATCGAAAATCCACTATTCCCTTATAAAAATATTCGCTTTTTGCTCAATACAGATATTGTCGGTACAGGTGATGATGGAATAGGTCTGGTCAATGCAACGGAGTTTCCAGAGGCCTATCAAACATTGGTAACTATTAATGAAGAGAAAAATTATTTGAAACGAATTAAAAAGCGCGGGAAAGCAGCTAATAGTGATCACTGGCCATTCTTTGAAAAAGGAGTGCCTTGCTTTTTTATTTATACAATGGGCGGTATCCAAGCTTACCATGATATTTATGACCGCTCTGAAACACTCCCTCTTACCGAGTTCGAAGACTTATTTCGATTACTAACTGACTTTGTAGATAGCTTAGAAGCGGACAATTAATAAATGGATATATAACCAAATATAATGAGTCCTATTATTGCGATTACTTCTAGTAGGTTGACTATTTTATAATCTATAAATCGAACGAGTATTCGGTCAATAATAATCAAGATGGATAGGAATCCAAGTCCTATTAAAAAAATACCCGCAGCCATTCCTGCTCCATGTGCTGTTGAACTTAATTCTGAAACAAATAGTGGCGTTAGAATAACAACCATCAATAAACCTATGGTAGAGAGAATGGTGGGCTTTGTTATGAAGAGGCTGAAGATTGATTTGAACATAGCTAACGTTTTAGAGACGATAGGAACTTGTATAGGAGGACAAAATTTACACCAACCAGACTTATAACTTATAATAAGTTTTGCAAGATGACAAAATAGCATCCTTTTTATAAAAATACTGTGACCAACTGTCTGTTTTTAAGTCTAAAAAGTGAAAAATGTACAGGTGGATTGTTTTTTATTTAAATAAAATATTTTTGTAATTAATTTAGTATAGCAATTAATATGCTTATCATTAAATAATTGTATGAGTTTTAGAAAATGTATTATGTTTTTTAAAAATTACATATGTGTTAAGTGTTATTTTGTATATCATTTCTAGCTCCACTTTTAGCTACTTATCCTATTATAACCTCAGATCAACCTATTCCCATTCTTAGTCCCATTCTCTATGAAATGACATAGAGGATACAATGATGAATTCATCTTTTATTGGGTGATTCATTCGTCCTTTGAGCTTAGCCCCAAAGGCGCGCTCGTAACCCATCTATTTTTCAGAGACACATAAAACGGAAAAATGAAACTGCATAAATTAATTATCAGTTTAATGGGATTGCTATGTCTAGTACTTAGCAATGGGGTACAGGCAAGTGGAACAGAACAATTTAGTTTTTCTGAACTACCACAAGAAGGGCAATTGTACCCGCGTAATTTAATGACCAATGAGGCGGTTGTTTCTATAACTGGATTTGTAAAAGATAATCAAGATTGGGGAAAATTGATTGTCCATGTTTACGAGGATCAACAATTTCGAATAGAATTAAATAAAGACCTCCAATTACATGAGGTAAAAACAGATGGAAGCTCTAATAATGAGGTGGAATCCTTTTACTTTTCTTATAATATAACAGCAGGCTTGCACAACTATCATTTCTTTGTTATTGCCGAAGATGTACATGGTAATCGTATCGTTTTGAAACAAATAACGAATGTAGTGGCAGGTGATGCCTATATTATTCAAGGACAATCGAATGCAGAGGCTCGACAATTTCACGATCCTAGTTATGACAATGAAAGTCCTTTTATTCGAGTACTAGGATGTGGTATAGACTGTGATGAGCAATGGTATGAAGGGCAAGCAAATAGTAGTTTTGGAGGGAAGGGGAATGTAGGACAATGGGGAATGAAAATGGCAAAGTTATTAGTTGATTATCACCAAGTACCTGTCGCTATTTTTAATGGGGCACATGGCGATAAACGAATTGCTTTTTTTCAACGAAATGATCAGCATCCAACAGATCAAACTACCAATTATGGACGTTTGTTAACGCGTGTACAAGCCGCTAATTTTAAGAATCATATTCGAGGTGTTTTTTGGTCGCAAGGAGAAAATAATGGAGCTTATTCAGGAGAAGATCACCTGACCGAAACTTATAAAGAAGCTTGGATGAATTTATACAACGATTGGAAAATGGATTTTCCGGCTGTTGAAAAAATGTATATCCTTCAAACTCGCCAAGGTGGTTGTGGATCACCACTGCACTATCTAACTGAAGCCCAAAGACAACTCGCCAATGAATTGGAAGATGTAGAAATTATGAGTAGCAATAATACGGCACATGATGGCTGCCATTTTCATTATGAGGAAGGCTATGAGTGGATTGGTGAGCGGATGTATCACTTGCTATCTAATGATCTTTATAATACCCAATACGAAAATGTAGAAGCCCCCAATATGGAGTATTGTTACTGGGTCAATGATACAGCCATAGCGGTTGTGATGAAAAACCCAACAGATGTATTGTTCTGGGAAGAGGGGACAGAAAAAGATTTTCGAATAGAAGGAATAGAAGTGCCTTTTGTAAATGGTTATACAGTTGATAATATATTGTTCCTTCAATTGGCAGGCATACCCACTCAAAAAAATGGACTTAGTTATGTTGGGCATGGAGGAGCAGAAGGCCCTTGGATCACCAATGCCAATGGAGTGGGATTGATTAATTTTTTCAATGTCCCAATCCAAAATAACCGTGTCGCACTACATATAAAGGTGTACTTAGAAGGTGTCTATAATCCAACTACCGATTTGATGGAAACCCCTTTAATAACTGAAAATATCTTACCTTATCGACAACCATTCGCTAATGCTCCCTGGAATTATCAAGGAAATGAGGAAATCAATAAGGAGCTTACCAAGAAAGAGGCAATTGTTGATTGGTTATTAATAGAGTTGAGAGATGCACTTGATCCGCAAAAAATAGTCATGCAACGTGCTGCGTTATTACTAGAAAACGGACAAGTACTAGATGCAGTAGATCAAAAAAAAGGAGTCTATTTTCCTAGTAGTGCTCCTAATCAATCATATTATGTGGTTATCCGCTCTCGCAATCATTTAGATGTAATGAGTAAGCAACTTGCTTTTATGGGAGATGGGACTTTGCGTTATGATTTTACAAAAATTTCGAACGTAAAAAGCGGACAAGTTAAAACCTTAAATAGAGGAATCGCAGGATTGTATGCAGGTGATTTGAATGCTGATGGGGTCATTACAGTAGCCGATTTACATATTCATCAAAAAGAATCAACCATTATTCGTGAATATGTGGCAAGTGATTGCAATTTAGATGCAATCGTATCCGTTAATGATTTTAACCAAATGCGTCTCAATATGGGGCTTATTGCCATTCCTGAAGTGTGGTATGAGCTTGATTAGTATATGAGATTGTAAAATAAATAGTTTCTTCTCTGGTTCCGGGAATAATTAATGGTCTGAAAATATCAGACTACGAAAATACTTACTAAATTTATCGGTCCAATCCTATTTCCCAATTAATGAACCTAAACATACTTTTCATGAAAAGTTTAAAATTTTTATCTGTACTAGCCTTAATGATGGTTTTATTAGTAGGAAGTGCTGAAGCACAAACCTCTAGTCGTACTAAAGCTAAAATGAAAGAGGGACCTAAAATGGCGATGATGGAACTCAACGACCAGGTCATCAAAGAATTGAAACTTAAGAAGAAGCAAATCCCTAAAGTAAAAGCGATTAACTCCGACTTTATGAACAATATGAAAGCACTTCGAAAAAGTGCTGGTGGAGATCGAATGGCAATGAAAACGGGACTAAAAGCTGCACGCGATGCGCGTAATGTTGCTTTAAGTGATGTATTGAAAAAGAAGCAGTTTAAAAAGATGATGCAAATGGAGCGTAAGTTTAGAAGTGCTAATCCTGCTAGTGATATGATGAATGGTACGAAGAAAGGAATTACGAAGCCTGGTAAGTAATATACCTACTCTCAATTAAAAAAAGGTTTTAGGAGCAATCCTAA
>JAHDHP010000106.1 GCA_020631245.1 Bacteroidota bacterium
TTAACCGTTTAACCGTCGGACGTTCAACCGTTTAACCGTCGGACGTTCAACCGTTTAACCGTCGGACGTTTTTGCGTGAGGGATAGTAGCGGTAGCTTGGTGAAACAGCTACTTTATGAAGCAAGGACTAGCAGGGCTGACAGCGGAAGACACTGCTAGGACTATGCTGAATAAGTAGGTGTGAACCAACTACAAGCGGATAGCCCGACCCCATTTTTGCCCATCGAAACCTGTCAGGTTGGAGGAATTACGTAAATGCGTATTGATAGCACACTCCAAAAACCTGACAGGTTGATGGGCAAAAATGGGGGCACGCCCAGAAAAATAATCGTTATTTCCTAAAATTTTTGTTTGTTTCCCATTTCGCTTTTAACCCAAATAATTTATCTAGTTTTAAGACATTATGAACAAACCAATTTTATTTTTTTTATGCCTTCTTTTCGGAATCCAGATAAGTGTGGCACAGGAAGTTTATTATAATGAATGGATTGATTATGATAAAGAATATATCAAGCTAAAAGTTGCCAAAGATGGATTACATCGCATTAATGCCTCCACTTTATTAGAAAAGGGCTTGCCTTTAGATGCTGTTAATTACAAACTGCTTTATAAAGGACGAGAGGTGCCGATGTATAGTTCCGGAGGTACTAATATGGGGAGTAATGATTATTTTTCATTTGTTGGACGGAAAAACGATGGGGAGTTTGACACTCAATTGTATAGTGCGCCTAGCCATCAGCCGAGTATTTATTCGAACTTGTTTACAGACACCAGTGCTTATTATTTAGTGTATGATGATACAGAGCCTCATCTTCGTGTAAATGAGCAGGTCAATAGCATGGCGAATCTTCCGCCCAAAGAATTGTATTTTAATTATACCGCTCAGAAGCTTCTAAATAATACGCATAATCCTGGAGAACCTCGCCAGATTGCTTCTTCTAATTCTTCTGCACCTGAATTTACGCGTGGAGAGGGTTATACAAGTAGTGGTATTTCATCGACTCGTAATCCATCTAATTTTTTCGTTCCTACTCCTGCTATTTATTTAGATGGGGAGAATGCGACTGTAGATCTGAATTTGGTTGGTCAATTTGATGTATTTGGTGTAAAGCAAGATCACCCTTTCGAAATTTCGGTTAATGAGCAATTAGATGTTTCTAGTTGGTTTGAGAGCTATGATATTTTGCCTGTGAACTTTGAGGTTCCTGTTAATCGTATGAGTTCACCGAATACGATTGTGAATGTAAAAGCATTGAACGATTCGATTCGAAATATATTTGCATTAGGTTACCTTCGAATTACATATCCGCGTTTGTTTGATTTTAATAATGCGAATGAGCTTGAAATTATATTGGATGATAATGAGGATCGTTATTTAGAGATTGAGAATTTTAACGGAGGAAATGCTCCTATTGTATTTGACCTAACTAATAACTGGCGATTTGAGCCGATATATGATGCCGCTAACGACATTTATAAACTTCGTGTACCAGCAGGAGTAAATACGAATACTCCTCGACGTTTGTATATCGCAGGTACGAGTAGCATTACGAATATTGACAAACTTCAAATTAGGCAATTTACCGATTATAAGCAGTTGGCAAATCAGGGAAATTATCTGATCATTTCTCATCCTTCTCTAAGTGAGGGCGATATAGATCAAGTGGCTCGTTATGCGGCTTATCGTAGTAGTGATGATGGAGGAAATTATCAGGTGGTAATAGCAGATATTGAGGAGTTATATGACCAATTTGCTTGGGGAATTCGCAAACATCCTTTGTCTATACAGGCGTTTATTGAATATACAATGCGTTTTTGGCAAACTAAACCAGCGTATTTATTATTGATGGGGAAAGCGATTAGTTATGCCGATCATCGTAACTCTAAAAAATTTGAACGTTGTCTGGTGCCAACCTATGGAATTACTCCTTCCGATATTATGCTAACAGCCCCTCGAAAAACGGCTTTTAAACAGCGAGTTGCAACGGGTCGAATACCTGCACTAGATGCGAATGAAGTTCGGAAGTATTTAGATAAAGTGATTGAATATGAAGCCCTTCAAAAAAGTGCAAGTTGTAATCCTGCTGATCGCTTGTGGATGAAGGATGCCTTGCATATTGCTGGAGGTAATGATTTGACCGAATCGGAAGAGTTTATTGGTTATCTTACCTATTATGAAAGATTATTTGAGGGAGTTCGAAATGGCGGGAATGTGGTGCATACTTACAATAAGAATAGCGAGGAAGTCATTGATTTAGAAGCTGAATTAGATCCTTATATTAACAACGGTTTGTCGATGATTACCTTTTTTGGGCACTCTTCCGCTACGGGTTTTAGTGTTGGTTTGAAGGAGCCAGAGTTTTACCAAAATGAAGGAAAATACCCCTTTATCCTAACGGGTTCTTGTTTGGTGGGCAATATCCACTCCTTTAGTGAATCAGACGGAGTTATCAACCGTTCACTTTCCGAAGATTATATCTTTGCCGAAGATCGTGGAGCAATTGGTTTCTTAGCCACAGCCACACTTGGCTTTGGTCTTTATTTAGATCGTTATATGTCCACTTTCTATGAAAGCTTTTGTATGGATTATTATAACCAACCTATTGGGCTTAGTATTCAAAATACGATCAATACACTCTATCAAGAAACGTCTAATCCATATGTTATTAGTACCATTCAAGAGTATACTTATGCGGGTGATCCTGTTATTATTATCAATTCGTGGAAAGAACCAGAATATGTATTGAGAGATTCAGATGTATACTTTGACCCTCCTCAATTGAGTACGAATCTAGATTCATTTGCGGTTAATGTGGTAGTGACCAATCTAGGACAAGCGACTAGTGATTCCGTCTGGATACAAATTGATCGTCAATTTGCCGATGGCAGCCAAGAAATAGCACTTCGCCAACAGTTTCCCTCGACGGTTTATATTGATACGATAAGTATTTACTTACCTATTGGAGAAGGTGAGCAAGTAGAAGGCGAGAACCTATTTACAGTTCATGTAGACTATGAAAATAATCTTGCCGAAAATTGTGAAAACAATAATTCGATTAGTAAAAACATCTTTGTTTTATCGGACTTACTACTGCCTTTAGCTCCTTGTGATTATGCGATTGTCAACAATCCGAATGTCACTTTGTATGCAGCTACGGGGCAACCTATATTAGAGTCGCTCACTTATATCATCGAAATAGATACCTCTCAACTGTTTACCAATCCTATCCGAGAACTAGTAACTAGTAAGGGTGGGGTGATTCAGTGGCAACCGAATATTGCCTATCAAAATAATAAGGTTTACTATTGGCGTACCAGTAAAGAACCCGATAGTAATGGTTTCTACAATTGGCAAGAAAACTCATTTATATTCATGGAAAATGGGCAAAGTGGGTGGAGTCAATCTCACTATTACCAATTCCAACAAGATACCTACAACAATCTGAAGTTGGATAGTATGAGCCGCCAATTTGAATATCAATTTTTCGAAAACCAAGTCAAATTATTTACTGACTACGATAACCCTACGATTAATGGCGGTACCCTGAATGGAGGTCTATTGAGCGAAGGATCTTGTTTGCGTACAGAATGTGGAAATGGAATTACCTTTTTTGTATTCCGTCCAGGTGAAACCTTAGAACCTATATTTTCAGTCAAAAATAGTGGCAATGGCATTTGTGATGGAGTAGGTTCTTATGGAAATACACACTGTACATCTGGCGTATTAAGCAATATCGAATTTAATACAGAAGATGAAACGCAACTAGCGGCAATGGTTGAGTTTATAGAAAATACCATTCAAGATGGCTATTATGTGGGGGTAATGAGTGTTCAAAATCACCACTTACAAGACATGAATCCTGCTTATCGGACTTCCCTTCTCAACTTTTTCACTGCTATAGGAATTCCAGAAGCACAAATTTATGGTGTCACTAACAATCAATCATTTTTGGCTTGGGGCCAAAAAAATAGAGCTGATTATCCTGCCAAACTTCGCATTGGAACGATCGACTCACAAGCAGGTATTACCAAAGATTCTATTAGCCTATCAATTGATGTAAGAGGAGCCGATTCTCAAGGAACCCTTTACTCCCCTACTATTGGCCCATCTGTCAATTGGGAAGAAATTGTTTGGGATTTTAAAGAAGGATCAGGAGATAATGCGACGGTTGAAGTACGCCTTTATGCAATGGTAGATACAGGTCAAATTCTAGTCGATACCTTTGAAGGGTTTTCTGGACAAGCTGACATTAGTAATATTTCGGCTAGTGTTTATCCATTTTTGCGCTTGGAAGCCCGTGTAACTGATGAGCAATATGAACTAGCTCCTCAACTCAACTTTTGGCGGATTCATTTTGACCGTGCTCCCGAAATTGCCTTGAGTACCAAAGACCATTATGTCTTTGAAAGTGATACCATTAATCAAGGAGGTAATATTCACCTCGAAATGGGCTTATGGAATGTCGAAGCTACCAAAACCGATTCAGTACTGATTGCCTATACAATTATCAATAGTGCCAACCAAATAGATACCGTCATTTATCAGTATGAAGCACCTATTCTTCCCGAACAGATGATAACGAGTAATTTCAATTATGAAACGGTTGGTTTATCGGGTAGTAATATGCTCCAAATTGAGATAAACCCAAATAAAGACCAAGCAGAAAAAATGATTTTCAATAATCTACTGTTTCAACCATTCTTTGTAACAGGTGATGCTATTAATCCATTGCTTGATGTAACAGTGGATGGACGACACATTATTGATGGAGAGCTGATTTCTGCCAAGCCTACTTTTATCATTCAACTCAATGACGAGAATGGTTTCTTGCCACTCGACAATCCAGATGATTTCAATATCGTCATCAAATATCCTGATGAGAATGGTAAACCAGGAGAAGAAGTTGAAATACCGATGACAAGTGATGAGATCACCTTTATCCCTGCGACGATCGACGATACCGAAAATGGAAAAAATACGGCTACCATTGAATATCGTCCTTGTTTTGAAGTAGATGGACTTCACCAAATTTTGGTCAGTGCTACCGATAGAAGTGGTAATAAGTTTTCGGGACAACGCTATGAAGCAACCTTCGAAATTGCAACCCGTTCGGCTATTTCAAAAGTCCTTAATTACCCGAATCCATTTAGTAGCTCTACGCAATTTGTATTCTTCCTCACTGGTTCTGAAGTACCTGAATACTTCAAAATACAAATTATGACGGCTTCTGGAAAAGTAGTGAAGGAAATAATGAAGGAAGAGTTGGGAGATATTCACGTTGGGCAAAACATGACCGATTATGCTTGGGATGGGACTGATACGTATGGAAATCAATTGGCAAATGGGGTGTATTTATATCGAGTGATCACTCGTAATCAGGCGGGAGGAGATATTGAGGAATATACCACTAATGCGGATAGTTTCTTCAAAAATAATATTGGTAAAATGTACTTAATGCGATAAAAATAAACCACAAAGGGCACAAAGAGTAATTCTCTGTGCCCTTTGTCTTAAATTCTTTGTGTTCTCTATGTTAAATTCTTTGTGTTCTCTGTATGTATTCCATCCAAAATCTGATTTATTC
This sequence comes from Bacteroidota bacterium, assembly GCA_020631245.1. Taxonomy (GTDB): domain Bacteria; phylum Bacteroidota; class Bacteroidia; order Chitinophagales; family UBA2359; genus JAHDHP01. The sequence continues at coordinate 5,586 of JAHDHP010000106.1, forward strand.
ATCATCCTTTATTTGGCAACCATTCCTTAAATTAACATTATGAATAATCAAACTGTGTTCTTTTCTACATTAGTAATCATCTTACTAATTATATGGGGCTGCAAAAAGGATGAAATTGATAACAAAAACAATAATCAATCAAGTTCCAGCAGTTCAGTGGAAGGTATTTATATCGGATATACAAATGATGTGAGAATATCAGATAGTCCAATGCAAGAGTATGAGAAAATAGATACGACCTATATGGATACCTTTTTCGTCGAAAAAACGATCAATAATGATAGTATTTTATTTTCGAATACTAGTATTGGTTTCAATGCAAAATTTATACTGGATACTCAAAATCTATACACAATACGGTACGTAAATGGAGGTACTGCATACGACTTAACGGTGAGAGATTCCTTAATATTTACACATGGTACATATAGCGGATTTGGTCTTACCATTGATCTACATGATGTAACTTTCAAAGGAATTAAACAATAAAGTTATTTAATTATCATTCCTAAACACAAAAGGCACAGAGAATAATTCTCTATGCCTTTTGTACTATTTTTTTGATCTCTTTAGTTCCACCTATTTTCTAAAGGTAAACACCAAAAGACCTACAAAATCTGACTCCTGATTCCTGAAGCCTGACTCCTATTCAATTACACGTTAAACCTAAAATGCATTACATCCCCATCTTCCACCACATAAGCCTTCCCTTCCACACCTAACTTACCCGCTTCTTTCACCGCTTTTTCCGAACCTAATTCGCAATAATCGGCATACTTAATCACCTCCGCACGAATAAAACCTTTTTCAAAATCAGTATGAATTACACCCGCAGCTTGTGGTGCCTTCATTCCCTCGGTAATTGTCCAAGCCCGCACCTCTTTTTCACCAGCCGTAAAGTAAGTAATCAAATTAAGCAGTCGATAACAAGATTGAATTAATTTGTTAATCCCAGGCTCACTCAAACCCATCATTTCCAAAAACTCCTGTCGTTCCTCATAAGTCTCCAACTGCGCAATCTCCGATTCCATCTTCGCGCTAATAATCAACACCTCTGCATTTTCATCTTTCACCGCCTCTTTCAAAGCCGCCGTATGTGCATTACCATCTACCACACTATCTTCGTCCACATTACAAACGTACAAAATAGGTTTATTGGTCAATAAATTCACATCCTCTACAAATCGAAAATCCTCCTCTTCCACAGGAGTCGAACGAGACGATTGCCCAGATTCTAAATGTGCTTTAAACACTTCTAAAATCTCCAAGCCTTTTTTAATATCCTTATCGTTCGTTTTCACCAACTTCTGATATTTTGCAATCTTCTTTTCTATCGCCTCCAAATCCTTCAATTGCAACTCAATATCAATAATTTCCTTATCTCTCACAGGATCAACCGAACCATTGACATGCACCACATTTCCATCTTCAAAACAACGTACCACATGCACAATCGCATCTGTATCTCGAATATTCGCCAAAAACTGATTCCCCAATCCTTCCCCCTTACTAGCTCCTGCTACCAAACCAGCAATATCTACAATCTCCACCGTAGTTGGCAAAATCCGCTGTGGATTCACCAACTCCGCTAATTTATTCAATCGAGGATCAGGCACATTCACCACCCCAATATTTGGCTCTATCGTCGCAAACGGATAATTTGCCGCCAATGCCTCTGCATTCGACAAACAATTAAAAAGCGTAGACTTACCCACATTTGGCAACCCTACGATTCCACATTTCAAACCCATAACAACAGTACTTTTAGTTGATTTTTGATATTTATTCTTTGGGCGTGCCCCCATTTTTCCTAAAAGATGCTCCCGCCAGCGTCCTTGCTGGTAGCATCTTTTAGGAAAAATGGGGTCGGGCTATCCGTTTGTAGTTGGCTTGCAGAAAAGGTGTTCGGCTATATTTGCTGGCAGTGTCTTCCTCCGTCAGCCCTGCCAGCAAAAGCCTCACTACCTTTCTGTACAGACGTTGCACGCAACGTCTCTACGCCAAGCTACCACTCCTATCCCTCACGCAAAAACGATGAGTGATTGACTGAATGAGTGAATGTGGCATAACGCTTTATTCACTCAATCACTCATTCGCTAATTCACTCATTGAATATTCGGGCGCAAAGGTAAGAAAAAATTAGCGTCAAGCATACTTCCAATGAATAAAATGCTCCCAGTCAAACTGCTGTGCTTCAGAGATACTCATCTGCGAAAGCATCTCTTCCAAAACCGACTTCTCCCAATTACTCTGTGTACGTTGGAGGGTACTTCCCGATACTTTTTTGCGTCGAAAAGCACTAACAAGTCCAGCAAGTTTGTTAAATAATGCCCCTTTAGACATTTCTCGATAATCCATATTTTGTAAGGGAGTCGATTCGCCAAATGCGATAAGAAAACGTTCGAGCATTACTTGAGCAATATTGGCTTGGAAAGCAAATACATCAGGTGGGGAAATTAAAACACGGTGGTTGATTTTTAAACAAAAAAGGCGTTCGGAAAAACCAGAAAGTTCATTTTTTTCTTGTAACACCCAATCAAATATCTGATTGTAATGTTGCCATAAAATAGGCTTAGTCACTGATTGACTAATAGGGTGAGCATCCAAAAGGCAGGCATCTGTTTGATCATTCACAACAGTATTATCCAACAACTCATCAATCGAATAATGCACTTGATGTTGTAGTTGTTCTCGTTTTAAACGATTATATGTTTCATGCAATAAATTACCTATAACCTTCGACATAAAAGTCCGAAAAGACGAGCGTCCTTCAAACTGAGACAGCTTTCTCCATACACGATGTAGTAGCACCACATTCATTTCGTGTACTATCTCCCTCGGATCTAATCTCCACAAAGTACCAGTAGCCTGGTAGCGAAGTGTCATTTGATATAATAAGGTTTGATATTTCAATAACAGAATAGAAGGCTGCTCCTTCAGCAACCGTCGATCTTCTTCATCCCCCATCTCTTTACAAATACGCGTTACCATCTTGCCAAGTAACATAAATGGAGAACCAGTAGTTGATGACTGTTGGCTTTTAATCTCTTGTTGTACTCGTATTTGTAAAACATCCCAATGCTGGTCACGGTACTTCTTATACAAAATACCATTCTCAATTTGACTGTCTAATAAGGAACTAATAAATGAATAATATCTTCTGATGTTAGGTAGCGTAGCTATTCCTACCGACTTGTTTATCAAGTCCATACACAATCATATGTAAATGTTCAAATTAATAGTGGCTATGACATGGTTGTTAAAATAAATAGTTCCTATTTATTCTTCTTCACTTTACTAAGTAATTACGTAATGATTGTTGAGTGAGTTATTTTTACTTTTATGAATACAAAACAATTACTTTACTATTTTACATCATAAATAACGAGCTAAATTTAAGCATTTTCTATGAATTATAAAATAATAGTGTATTTATTTTTTTCAAAATAACAATTACATGTATACATCAATATATCTTCATCTATATTTAAATAAACAATTACTGGTTTTTTTTATAAAAACAATCTCACAATATTTTCATTTATCCAAACTAATTGCTGTTAAGATGCATTATATTAGGAGAATTAGCTAAATTAGTAGCTTATATATACTAATATCAAAATCCCAGAATGGACCTTAACGATCAGTTTAATGACGAAAATCAAGAAGAGCAGCTTTCCAACCAATCCTCTTCTTTTGAAAGTAACAATGATACACCTTCCTCTCTTCAATTTGGTAGCCGCATCGATCTCCAAGAATTACAAATGGGAGTCGCTGAAATAAAACGAGAACTCGGTAAAATAATCATAGGGCAACAAGAGTTTATCGACCTGCTCATTATCGCTATTTTATCTGATGGACACGTATTAATCGAGGGGGTTCCTGGCATTGCTAAAACACTCACTGCCAAACTTTTAGCTCGTACTATTAACATAGATTTCTCTCGTATACAGTTTACCCCCGACCTCATGCCTTCCGATGTATTAGGTACTTCTATCTACAATTTTCAAAGTTCCGAGTTTGAATTTAAACAAGGTCCCATATTTTCTAATATTGTCTTAATTGATGAAATTAACCGTGCTCCCGCCAAAACACAGTCCGCTCTTTTCGAAGTAATGGAAGAAAGACAGGTTACCTTTGATGGGACACGTTATAAAATGAGCTTGCCATTTATTGTTTTAGCAACTCAAAACCCCATCGAACAAGAGGGTACTTATCGACTACCAGAGGCACAATTAGATCGTTTTCTCTTCAAAATTTCGGTAGGTTATCCCACTCAAGCCGAGGAAGTCACTATCATTGAGCGGTTTCATCGAAGCAAAAGCAAACACGATTTTGACAGTATTAATAAAATTTTAACCGCTGAAAAGATTGATTTCTTTCGTAGCAAAGTAAATGATGTACATATTGATCGCAATTTGATCGAATATATTGCAGCAATTGTACATACTACACGTAATCATCGCGATTTGTATTTAGGAGCATCTCCTAGAGCCTCGCTTGCCATTATGACCAGTAGTAAAGCTCATGCCGCTATTTCAGGGCGCGATTTTATTACACCTGAAGATATAAAAAAGGTAGCTATTCCTGTTCTAAGGCACCGTATTATACTCAATCCCGAAAAAGAGATGGAAGGTAAAAATACAGATGATATCGTCCAATCTATCCTCGCCGAAATTGAAGTACCAAGATGATTAAAAACTTATACTTAAGTACTCGTTTTTTCTATGGGATAGCTGGTGTTATCTGTCTATTTTTGGCTGCCTATTTGTTTCCTATATTACTACTACCAGCCAAAGTAGGACTGGCAATTTTTATTCTGTTTACTATTGTTGATATCTTTCTTTTATTTCGTATCAAAAATGCTTGTAAGGCAGAACGAATCTGCCCCGAAAAGCTTTCTAATGGTGACCTCAATAAACTGAGCTTAAAGATTAGTAATCAATATCCTTTCGATGTACAAACACAATTGATTGACGAAATTCCTTTCCAATTTCAAGAGCGCGATATTCTTTATAATTTACCACTCGAAAGCGGAGAAGAAAAAGTAACTCACTATGAGTTACGTCCTACTGCACGCGGCGAATACAATTTTGGGAAACTCCATGTATTTGTATCTACCCTGCTCGGACTTATCAAACGACGTTATTCTTTTCCTGAAGAAAAAACCATCCCCGTTTATCCTTCCTTTATCCAAATGCAAAAGTATGAATTGCTCGCCTTTAGCAATCAGTTGCAAGAATATGGCTTGAAAAAGATTCGTCGAATTGGTCATAGTATGGAATTTGAGCAAATTCGTGACTATGTAGTTGGTGACGATTATCGACACATTAATTGGAAAGCTACACCGCGTCGAAACCAATTGATGGTCAATCAATTTACAGAAGAAAAATCTCAACCCATATATGCTATTATCGACAAAGGGAGAGTGATGAAAATGCCTTTTGAAGGGCTTTCCTTACTTGATTATGCCATCAATGCAGCCCTCGTAATTAGCAATATCGCCGTCAAAAAAGGAGATAAGGCGGGCTTAATTACCTTTGCGGACAAAATGGGACACTTTGTAAAAGCACAAAGTCAAGTAAGTCAAATAAGAAACATCCAAGAAATACTATATAATGTAGATACGAATTATTTAGAAACCAATTATGCCAACTTATTTGCAACGCTTCGCGCGAAACTCAATCGACGTAGCTTATTACTATTGTTTACCAACTTCGAAACCCTCACTGCTTTACGTCGTCAACTCCCCTACTTCCGCCGTATTAATAAACATCATCTACTAGTGGTCGTTTTATTCGAAAATACCGAATTACATGAGCTAACCCATAAACCCGCCTCTACAATTGAACGAATTTACATTAAAACCATCGCCGAAAAATTTGCTTTCGAAAAAAAGCTAATCGTCAAAGAATTACAAATGCATGGTATACAAGCTATCCTTACTATTCCCGAAGACTTAACTGTAAATACCATTAATAAATATTTAGAGCTAAAGGCAAGGGGCATGATTTAAAATTATTGTAACTTTGTACCCAAATTACGCCCAATATTCAATCCCTAATCATTAAACATAGAAAAATGGTAACCACTCCAACTACTACTGATAATATTGTTTCTCTACTTGGTGATAATGCAAGCTATTTACTAGAACATGAATGTAAAACTGTTGCTAAAGAACATTTACATCTTCCTTCTCCTAGTTTTATTGACGATGTTTGGTTTTCCTCCAATCGAAATATTCAAACAATAAGAAGCCTTCAAGCTATTTATGGGCACGGACGTTTAGCCAATACAGGCTATGTGTCTATTCTTCCTGTAGATCAAGGCTTAGAACATACCGCAGGAGCTAGTTTCGCACCCAATCCTATTTACTTCGATTCAGAAAACATTATCAAACTAGCTATTGAAGGCGGGTGTAACGCTGTTGCAACTACTTATGGAGTCTTAGCTTCTGTTGCCCGTAAATATGCACACAAAATACCTTTTGTGGTAAAAATTAACCACAATGAGTTATTAACTTATCCAAACAAATACGATCAGGTGATGTTTGGTTCTATTGAAGATGCTTGGAACTTAGGTGCTGTTGCAGTGGGAGCGACTATCTACTTTGGTTCTCCAGAATCTACCCGTCAAATACAAGAAGTATCAGAAGCATTTCAACATGCACATGAGCTAGGAATGGCAACTATTCTATGGTGTTATACGCGTAATTCAGGCTTCAAGCATGAAGGTCATGACTATCATACTGCTGCCGATCTCACCAGTCAAGCAATTCACATTGGCGCAACGATTCAGGCAGATATTGTCAAGCAAAAAATGCCAACTACCAATGGAGGCTTTTCTAATATTGGATTTGCTAAACACAATCCAAAAATGTATGATGAATTAGCCAGTGATCACCCTATCGACCTTTGCCGTTACCAAGTACTTAATGCTTATAATGGACGAATTGGTTTAATTAATTCTGGTGGAGCATCTGGTGGAGCATCTGACCTAGCACAAGCCGTAGAAACAGCCGTTATCAATAAACGTGCAGGTGGAATGGGGCT
>JAHDHP010000107.1 GCA_020631245.1 Bacteroidota bacterium
CCAAGTTGAAAGGTAAGCAGAAGTTGTTTGTTTAGTATAAGGAAGTCTCTTTATGTGATATGGGTGACAAGTAGTATCCATATACGAGATGGTTTTATATTGAGCTGGGATTTCCTTTTTTATCCACGGGTTACATTCCGATGGATTTACTTCAAAGGAATGTCCACACATAAAATTGCCTCGACTTATCGTAATGTAAGCATCTTGGATAAGGTATGTTGTTGTTATTTGCTGACATTTTTTGTCAAAATCATAAGCACCAGTATTCATAGGTACAGGGTATTCAATTGAATCTTCTATTACTTCAAATTGGGCGGGTACTAAACAGCGACGATAACAATCTCCTATGACGGCATCGCTAGGCAAGTCGTCTAGTGTACTACTATTACTCATTTGCTGAAGTTCTTTTGTTTCTTCAGCAGTCATCCAAACGGACATTTTATTATTGGCTAGAGGTTTCAGTGTTTGATAACTTCTAATTTGATACTCTTTATTGCATGTTGTATCGGTCACAATGGGAATATTTATCCATTTCTCCTCAATAGGTTGTAAGCACCAATAATCACATTGTTTTTGTTCCGAAGGATCAGTAGTACAATAAGGACTTTTCACCCAACTTAATCCTTCTTCTCGTAACTGAATGCTAATGGTATCAACACAAAGTGGTTCTTTGTCCTTTCCTAGATAAACAGGGTAGGCCATTTCTTTTACGAGTTCATTATTGTATTTAGGAAGTAAGCATTGTGCATAGGCTTTGTTTACTTCTAAGCTATCTGACGTGGCAGACATAAGTATGGCTTTTTGATGGGTAGCAGTTATTTTTTTACTTGTTGGTTGATGAGACAGTTTGCAGCTTGTGAAAGCGTATAATAAGGCTAGTAATAGGAGTTGTTTTGTGATGTTCATTATAGTTGATTCTTGTAATTTAGTGACAATAGTTTCTCACTGAACCATAAAAGAAATAGAAGAGCATTTAAGAAATTTTCATAAAAGGAAAAAGAGGGAATTGAGGGCACATAAGATGTCGTCTTCGACAACACATCTATCCAATCATTGAACCCACCTCTAAATCTCCTCCGAGGAGGAGACTTGAAGCCTCTCCACTTATTAAAATCTGTGCGTAACGCCATTCATTCATTCGCTCAATCACTAATTCAGTCATTGGCTTGCGTGAGGGATAGCAGTGGTAGCTTGCCGTAGAGACGTTGCTCGCAACGTCTGTACAGAAATATAGTGAAGCTTATGCTGGTAGGGCTGACGAAGGAAGACACTGCCAGCATATTAGCTGAACATATTTTCTGCAAGGCAACTACAAACGGATAGCCCGACTTTTTCCTCCTCGTGCCCGTTCATGCGTGGACGCATGAACGGGCGAGGAGGAAAAAGGCACGCCCAAATTAACAAAAAAATCACCTAAAACGTTGAACAATCAGCTATCTTAAAGGGTATTTATGGTTTACAACAAATAGGACGATTATTATGCCAACGAAGACATTACAAGACACGATTAAGAAACTGAATTTTTATGCAGGTCCTGCGATCTGGCCGAGGGAAGTGGTCATTGAGGCAGCAAAGGGCTTGTTGAACTATCAAGAGTCGGGGCTTTCGATTGCGGAAATATCGCATCGAACAAGTGCATTTGATGAAGTGATTGATGGGGCGAGAGTTTTGGTGAAAGAATTGATGGGACTGGGTGATGATTATTCGGTTTTATTTTTGTCTGGTGGAGCGAGTATGCAGTTTTGTATGGTTCCGTATAATTTATTGCCCAATAATGGGACGGCTGCCTTTTTGGATACAGGACGCTGGTCGGATAAGGCAATAAAGGAGGCGAAGTTGTTTGGAAAAACAAAGGTAGTGGCATCATCGAAGGAAGGAGGTTATAATTTTGTACCTAAGAATTACCTGCTTGATAATAAGTATGCTTATTATCATGTAACTACTAATAATACGGTTTGTGGTACACAAATGCACTATATTCCGCAAACCTCGATTCCATTAGTAGCGGATATGTCGTCGGATATTTTTTCGCGGGAGATGGATATGACGCAGTTTGATTTGATTTATGCGGGTGCGCAAAAGAATTTGGGTCCTGCTGGTACGACGATTGTAATTGTAAAGAAAGAGATTTTAGGGAAGGTAAAGCGGGCAATACCTACGATGTTGGATTATCGGACGCATACGAAAGTCTCGATGTTTAATACGCCTCCTGTGTTTCCGATTTATTGTTGTTATTTGAGTTTGCAGTGGATCAAAAAGCAAGGAATTGCAGCGATTGAACAGCGTAATAAGGCAAAGGCGGCTTTGTTATATGCGGAGATTGATCGGAATGGATTGTTTGAAGGAACATCTGTTGAGGCGGATCGCTCCTTGATGAATGTTACGTTTAGAGCGACTGATGTGGCATTGGAAACGACCTTTTTAGAGGAAGCTGAAGCAGCCGGTTGTATGGGCTTGAAAGGACATCGTTCGATGGGTGGTTTTAGAGCTTCGATTTATAATGCGATGGATTTGGAGGGCGTAAACGTATTGGTTGATATGATGAAGCAATTTGAGAAAAAACATGGATAATGCCCGCCTATATGACTTACTAGAAGCGCAGGTTGCTATGTATAATCAAGCTACCTTTATTGAGAATGACCCCATTTCGATTCCTCATCAGTTTAGTAAACTACAGGATATTGAAATTATGGGGTTTTGGGTATCTATGTTAGCGTGGGGGCTTCGGAAAACAATTATCAATAAGTCTCAACAATTGGTAGACTTAATGGATGGCGCGCCACATCAGTTTATTACCCAACATGAAGAAAAAGACCTGAAACGTTTTGAGGATTTTAAGCATCGTACTTTTAATGCAACGGATACACTTTATTTTATTCATTTTTTTCGACATCACTACACCCAATCAGATAGCCTTGAAACGGCATTTAGTCGGCATTTAAGCTCCGATGATCCACATATCGGGCCTGCCTTAATTGGTTTTCATAATTACTTTTTCTCGTTACCCGATGCACCACATCGCACCAAAAAACATGTTTCTACTCCTAGCCGTAAATCAACTTGTAAACGCTTGTGTATGTTTCTTCGTTGGATGGTACGGCAGGATGAACAGGGGGTGGATTTTGGGATATGGAAGGAGATGAAACCTTCGCAGTTGCTTTGCCCTTTGGATGTACATGTGGAGCGGGTGGGTCGTCGTTTGAATTTGATTCAGCGGAAGCAAAGGGACTGGAAAACGACTCTTGAATTGACAGCGAATTTGAGAGTGTTTGATGCGGATGATCCTGTGAAGTATGATTATGCTTTGTTTGGAATGGGGGTGACGCTAAATGATGAAAGCGTCTAAGAGGTAAACATTCCTAGTATATTATTAAAATTATTGATACCCATAAATTTTATAAATACTATCAAAATTTTATATTTATGAAAAAGTTTACATTAATTGTTGCCACTTTACTTTTCTTTTTAGTACCAGAAACAAAAGCTCAATCTTTTGATATTGGAACGCTAGACAACGCTATCTCTTTACTCAAAAATGGGAAGCAAAAAGAGTCTTCAAAAGTACTAGGACCAGCTATGAAACTCCTAACAAACAGTGTTTCATCCAACAAAAAAGGGTTCGGAGGAAAAATACTAAGTCAAGTAGGTGGTTTATCTGATATGTTACCAGCTCTAAGTAAGGGGAATGGTGATGCGGGTAAAGCCATCAAGTCTTTAAGCATGATTAAAATGCTAATGGGCGCATTGAATCTTAACAACATGCTTAAAGGTGGTAGCTTATTAAATAAGTCTAGCGATTTGTTATCCAATGTTAACCTTTTACAATCAGGTCTTGGTTTATTAAAAGGTGGTGCAAAAATGGATCAACTAACGAGTTCTCTAGGTAAAATTGCCAAAAAAGCTCCCAAATTAGGTAAATCTGGCTTTTGTGCAAAAAGAACAGACAAAGGAATTGCAAAGAAATTGACTTCTTCGTTAAGCTTATTAAATGGCTTATTGTAATAAGGAATGATAATTGAATAGTGTCAATGTTTAAATATTGACAATGACTGGCTCTATGTTGAATTATATTCAACATAGAGCTTTTTATTTTTGTTTTTTCTCTTAAACTCCTTTATTTTTAGGTAAAAGTAAATTTATGAGCCATATTGAAATATACCAATCTGTTTTAAAAAAACTAAGTACCTTACCTATTGAAGACTTAGAACAAGTGGATTCGTTTTTGAATCAACTGAGTCATGAGAGACCAATGGAGGAAGAAAATAAATCACTAGATTTAAAATCAAAAGAAGAGATAGAAACGAACCGAAAAGCAACACTAGAATTTGCAGGAGCTTGGTCTGATTTTTCTGATGAGGATTTTGAGAGCTATCTAAAGCATACAAAAGAGACTGGAAATGAGCTTTTTAATAGAGAAATTGACTTATGAAACCCGTTTTATTAGATACAGATATCATTTCTTATTTTTTTAGACAAGACAAACAAGTCGTAAAAAATATAGCCAACCATCTTACTCATTTTGGTTATCTACAATTAAGTGTCATCACCTATTATGAAATACTGAATGGATTGTACTATAAAGATGCGTTTAATAAACTAGTACAATTTGAAACATTTATTGCTTTACACAAAGTAATTCCACTAAATCGACATATAGCCAAAAGAGCTGCTTTAATAACTGCTAATCTTAAAAAAGGAGGTTTAAGAATTGGTCATAATGATATTTTAATTGCTAGTACTGCTATCGAAAATAATCTTACTTTAATATCCAATAACACCAAACATTTTAATCGAATTTCAGAACTGTCATTAGATAATTGGATGTCTTGATTATTCCAGTTTAAAACTAACAGTCCTCACGCATTTCCTCCCCTCCTCATCCTCCAACAACATACCCTTCGCAATCGGCATATCAAAAACCTCTTTCATATTATTGATCGCTCCTGTGGGCACTTGTGCTTCATGCAATTCTTGTAAGATATTTGCCTGTTCGACTTGAGCAAATAAAGGTTGTAATAAAGCGAATAAAGCCACTCTATTTTGTACTCGCTTTTCATTAGTAGCAAATAAAGGATTTTCTCCTAGTTCACCATTTCCCAAAACGGCACATAGTTTTTGAAATTGTCGATCACTCCCAACAGCCAATACCACTTGTTTTTGGTCTTTAGTGGTAAGCATTTCTCCATAAGGAGCAATATTAGGGTGTAGGCTTCCCATGCGTTGGGGAATGACTCCGCCAATGAGCCAATTAGTAGCTTGGTTGGCAAGGGAGGCAATGGCTGTTTCCATTAGTGAGGTCGTTACATAACTCCCCTCTCCTGTTTTTTCTCGTTTTAATAAGGCAATCAGTAAGCCTTCCTTGAGTTGGTGGGCAGTGAGGATGTCGATGAGGGCAACGGGCATTTTGACGGGTGATTGATTGGGTTCTCCGTTCATATGCAAAAAGCCTGATTCGGCTTGTAGCACCATGTCGAAAGCTACGCGTGAATTGTCAGTACCAAAGGCGGTTATTTCACCATAAATGAGTTGTGGATTGTGGCTTTTTAAAGTAGTATAATCCATTCCCAATTTTTCGGCGTCTCCTGCCTTGAAATTGACAATGACTATATCGGCAGTTTGTATCAACTGATATACTTGAATTCGGTCTTGCTCGTCTTTTAAATTTAATAGCAGGCTTTGTTTTCCCCAATTAACACTGTGGTAGTAGGCTGACTTGGCATAGGCAGGATCTTCGGTGGCTAATTTCCAACGACGAGTGACATCTCCTCCTGTGTGTTTGTTTTCTATTTTGATGACTTCGGCTCCTAGCTCGGCGAAGAACATGCCGACTGCGGGACCAGCTAGAACGCTGGCGATCTCGATGATTTTTAGCTTGTTGAACATGGGGCGAAGCTACGAAAAATAGTCCATAGATGGATTTATTTCATACCAATTCCTCCAACTTCTCCAACACCCACTTTCGCTCCGACAACTGATCATTCTCTTTTGCTTTCTGCGCCAATTTCATACGTTTCTTATCTTGGCTTGGAGCCAAGTTTAAAACCTTATGCATCAACAATACAAAATTCAAATTACTGCGTTGATACTGCTTAGAAATCGTTTTGTTATAGTACAAAAAACGTTTAAAGGCATTGAGTTTCGACGTACACAAATCAAACTCCTCTTGTTCATAGTAAATCTTAATCAATAACCGTCGCGCATTCATATCATAAAACACATCGTGGTATTGTTGAATCGAGTTTAAGAACTCAATCGCATCATCATAGGCTTTTTCTTGAAACAACAAACTCGCATAACTATCATTACAAACATCCTTTCCGGCATCTCCATGAATTTGCTCCTTATACGACTCGATAAAATGACGTACAAAATCAAACTCTTTCAATTGCAAACCATATTTGACAATACTTGTAAAATCTGATTGAATCAATTTGCCTTGTACCAATATAACTCCATTCTTCAAGCATCGCTTATACAACTCAAAGGCATATTGATAATAATCCTCCTCCCCTACTTGTGCCTTTTTAGTGCAAAAATTAAGGACATAGGTAAATAAGGAACGGGCATCATTGGGACTAAAGCTATCTATATTTTCATCTAGTAAGTTGCTAAATTTCTCTAAACTCTCTTTATCTCCTTCTCCTTTTAACAAGGTCAATGCTTCCATATACAATTGAATAACAGGCACCTCTGCATAATCCGAACCCTGTACATAGCTAATAACCGATTCCAACATTGGAAAGGTATACTCTACCTGCACCGCCTCTTGATGTGCATAAGCAAAGCAAGCAATCTCCAACTGATTGACGATATAATACAAATCCAAGTTATTGATCACCGCCTGCAAATTCAAATCTCCTTTTCGCTGTGTCATCCCCGCCAATTGCTGCGTTTTCTTTATCTCCAACAAAAATTGATCGTGATAAAAACGTCCATCTCTGATTGCTGCCCCATCTTGCAATTTCTCCAACACCTTCAATTGATAATTGGCTTCTTTGGTCATGCTGCGACGCATATAAAAATCAAGCAGGGACAAATTATTGGCAAACTGTTGGGTCGAATTATCTTGAAACGTGCCTGAAACGGCTATAAATTGCTCCATCTTTTTGACCAACTCCGACATCAACTGTTTGATGCGCAATTCTCGATAATTTGCCTTCGGAAAACAATATGCAAAAGCATTTTCTTTAGTCATTTTTGGATCTTCAAAACGAGGAGCAAATCCAAGCACAAAATCATATAACAACGTGACATTATCACTAGCTCCAAGCATTTTCCACGACAAGAATTGACGCAATGATTCCTGTTTTTCTTTCGAAAACCAACGAAGTAATTGTATCAGTTTACTGTCTTGCATAAATAAATAAAATAGAACGGCTAATGAAAAAAAAATCAAAAAGAGGGCTTAAAATCAATCATTTATAAATAATGCCCTAAAATAAGAAATAGAACTCCTATAAAAAATTGTAACTAAAAAAATAATGAAGTTTTTTTATCTTTGGTAAGTACACACAAAATCAACTTATTATGAAATCAATCTACAATTTTTTCTCCCTATACGGCACCCTTTTTTTACTTTTAGCAACTACCAATATAAGCTCCGCTCAATGGGGCGGGACTTGGGAAGCTGGAACTGCAGAACCTCAAATTAGATATAATATAATAGAGATACTCGAATCGGATGGGACTTGTACAAACTACGTTTCATGGAAATCTAGTACAGATGTATATAGCTATCAATTCTCCATTATCGCACTATACAAAAGTGGTAAAGACACCTATCAATATATTATGGATCAAAGGTTTTATTACTCCTTTAACACTTCAGGAGTTTTATCCTATAATATGAACACTATTTTAGAAAGCTTGGAACAAAATAGTAATCTCCTTTTTTTCCCCGTAGTAGTTATCAATGGTTTTGATCAAAATGGGAACCCTCCTAATGAGTTACTTCCCTGTGTCATTCCTATTGAATTCTGTAATGATGGCATAGAACTACAAAAAGGACCTAAATTGGAGGTTCCTATTTTAGAAGCCATAGCACAAGTTATTCCTCCCGATTTTTTGGTTTCTTGTAGATGTGATCAATTTCCTATAGGTTCTCTCCCCTATTTTAATTGTATGGCAGAATGCGGACATAGTGGCTTTGCAGGAAAAACCGCTCCTAACGAACAATCAATTACACCTAATAAGCCATCCCTCTCCATCGCTCCTAATCCTGTCAATACATCAACCATAATTGATTTCCAACTCACCACTGATGCCACCACTCACTTAAGTATTTACGACATCAATGGACAAAAAATCTCCTCCATTATCTCTGAGCAAGCACTCACATCGGGCAGTTATCAAGAAACCCTCGATTGTGAACATCTTGCGCCAGGCATCTATCTACTTGAATTGATTGTAGGACAAGACCGACGTATTGAAAAACTGATTAAATATTAACTAAAGCCTCATAACCCATTGAAATCCATTTCTTCCCAACCTCTCTTTTTCGAAAAAAAAGAGAGGTTTTTTTTATGCTTTTTTTTACCCCACATCTTAGAACACTCCCCTTTTTTTGTAACTATTTTTTTGGGCGTGACCAAACCGCAATACTACCAATGCTTTGCCCGTTCATGCGTCCTCGCATGAACACCAAACAAACATATGCGTCCTCGCATGAAACGAACAAGCAATGGCAGCACTGCGGCTTGGTCGGGCTATCCGCTTGTAGTTGCCTCATAGACAAGGTGTTCCGCTATATCGCCCAGCAGTGTCTTCCGCTGTCAGCCCTGCTAGGCGAAGCGTCACAACCAGTCTATTTCGGCAAGCTACCGCTTCTATCCCTCACGTGAGACAATGACTGGATGAGCGAATGACTGAATGATTGGATGAGCGTTACGCTTTATTCACTCAATCACTCATTATACTAGAACCCCTCCCTTTTTTTGTACTTGTTCTCCCCTCCTCCCTCCTCTACCTTTGGAATATCATAACCAACTAAACCATTTTTCATTTAAAAATTTATCACTATGAAATCCACATTCAAATTATTCCTTATCGCACTCGTAATGATCGCATTTAGTGCTTGTGAAAAAGACCTTATTGAACCAACAAACCTAGAAGTAGAGCAAATAGAAGAAGAAACATGGAGAGGTAAGGCCGATGGAGTAGATGGAGCAACAGGTCCAGCAGGTCCACAAGGCGCACCTGGTCCACAAGGTCCACAACTCATATCAGTAGACTATACCCACCTTCCTTTTCCAAAAGACTTCACAGTCATTATCCAAGAAGATGAAATCGAAGTTACAGAGATTCCTGCCCAATATAGAGATAGTAACAAAGAGCCAATCATTCCTGCTGAGTACTTGATTACTCGCCACTTAGGCTATATCAATGTAAAAGGGAAAAAGCATGAGTTTTTTGAAATAGGGGTGGATGAAAATGGACTCGTATACTACTGTGTCATTAACTCTATCGCAGTCGATAAATTCGGATTTGACCCCAATCATTTCGTAAATATGGAGCCTAGAGCATTTAGAGCAATCTTTGAAATAGGCGGCAAAACTAGCTCTCAAAATACTATTGATATTTGTGGGGCAGAATTAGAACAGGAATGGGATGCTATTAACCCATAATGCTTACTAAGCTTTCCTAATCCCCCATTATTTAGATAGACCAATTTATTCTTGTTACGTATGCAAAACTCCCCTCCTCGGAGGGGCGGGGGTGGGTTAAGAAACACTAAAATGCCAAATAATTTTTGTCCAGATATTTAAAACTGCAAATTATTTCTTCCTTCCTCATTATGACAACTACTATGAAAAATAAACGATACCTCGTCTTTTTGGTATTTTGCTATACCATTAACAGTACAATTGCTAAGACAACAATACAAGCTTATTCATCAAGTATCAATACTATGAACCTCAATCCTAGTTGTGATTTTGGTGTTACATTAACAGCACAAGGAAACGGTATTTTTTGTGAGGGTTCTGATATTATATTAACAGCAACAGCAGGTTTTGACAACTACTCTTTTGAATTAACTGGTACAGGAATCGTGCAAGTTGGAACAAGTAATACTTTTACAACGACCCAAACAGGGCAATACACTGTAACTGTGACAGATGCTAATGACTGTAGCGAAACTAGTAATATAGTAACTATCTATATTGATCCACTTCCAACACCAATCATTCAAGGTGTTCCTACTACTAGCTTATGTGAAGGAGAATGCACTCAATTATTTGTGGAAGGATTTTATCAACAAATATCTTGGTACGAAGGTGATCCTAATGATCTAGCAAATGCAACTTTATTGGGAAATAATAACCCCATAGATATTTGTGAAGCTGGAAACTACTTTGTTTATGTGATAGATGAACGTTGTTCAGCTACTAGTGACATAAATGTGACGGTAAGTGAGGCTTGTTGCCCAAGTAGTGTAGGCGATTTTAGTAGTGTGGAGTATCGTTGTGCTTCGGAGCCTGCCTCCCCTCCAAGTAATATTCCAAGTCTCGCAGAAGTAATTGCTACACTCGATGTGGATGCAATAGATAAGACCTTCACTTGGAGTACAGATGTTACCACTCCTGTTTCTTATACTGGTAATAATTGTGATCCTAAAATTTATGAGTATGAGTTAATAGTAGGCTGTACCAATGACCCTAATTTGGCTTTGAGTGCGGGGATTATACAGGTGGTCATTTATCCTGAGATGGAGGCATCCACTTATATTGTTTATAATGATGGAACTTGTGGGGCAAGTTTGGGATATAACTGTTCTAATTATTCGGTAACCAATAGTATTGATGCTAATGGTTCTGTGCCTGATTATTCGGGATTAAACCAAGGAACGGTTACTTTTACGATTAGCAATCCTGATGCGATTGCGCTTGGCATTGATCCCGCTTGTGTTACGACTACTAGAGAAGCTGATTATGCTTGTTGTCCTAGTAGTGTAGGGGACTTTTCGAGTCAAGCAGTTTATTGTGCAAGTGAGGCTCCGATTTACCCAACCATACCTAGTAATTTTGATATTATTAGCTCCCTTGATAATTACAGTGATGTAAGTATTGAATGGTCAAATGATCCGAGTGTGCCGATTAATTATACAGGTAATAATTGTGATCCACAGATTTTCTCTTATGCCTTGACGGTTATTTGTGATAGTGATCCTAGTATTCAATTGGAGGGAGGGACTATTGAAGTTACCTTATTTCCTACTATTGATGCAGTTGGTCATGAGGTGATAGGTGATGGTACTTGTAGCCCTTATTTGGAAGTAGCTTGCTCGGACTATGAGGTGGTGAATGATTTAGATGCGAATGGGGCTGTGCCCGATTTAAGTAGTATAGGAAGTGAAGGACTTGTTCATTTTACAGTTACGAATCCGCTTGCACAATCTTTGGGAATTACTAGCTCTTGTGTTGAAACAGTGTATGAGGCAAACTATGTTTGTTGCGATGCTCAAGCAGGATTTGTACAATTAAATTCCGCCCTTTGTCCAGGTGATCCAATTATTGCCACTAGTAATGATTCATTTGGAAATCCGACACATCAAACAGCTAATGATTATACTACTAGCTATTTACTTGTCGATGCAACAGGGACGATTATCACCATCCAATATGCAACCACTACTAATACTACAAGTTTCGATGCGCTCGCAGGTAATTATACGGTATGTGTGTATAATGAGTACGCTATTAATCCACCTATTCCTTCTCCCTCGTCTAGTACTGACCTTTCTTTATCAGCAATAGGAACGATAGATGAGGGCTGTTATGATTACCATTGTAGCACTATTGAAGTTCCAGAACAATTGGTCGTTACTTGTAACCATACGAGTTATCAAGGTGGCTTACCTCCATTTGGACATTATACAGATGAAATATGTATTGAAGGCGGAACATTGCCTTATACTTATGAATGGAGTCAAGAAGGTTATGTGCGTCCTACAATTCTTAGTACGGGCATGATGCGAGTAGATTATGGAGATGATGCGATTTGGTCTCTTACCATTACTGATGCCAACGGTTGTACCGATGATATAGATGGAAATTTACTTGTATTTGGTAATGCTCCAACTGATGAGGAATTACAGATTACTTCAGCCGATATTCAAACTGCAAATTATTTATCACTTTGCAGAAATGGAAGTATTGAGGTGGAAGTAATGGGTGGTGATGGGAATTATGAATATACCTGGAGTGGTCCTAGTACCTGGCAGAATAGTGGAGGCATTGCCCATATTACTTCATTACCAAAAGGTTGGTATGGCTTTACTGTTACTGACGGACTCGGAGCGAGTGTTTCGGATTGGTATTATGTGGGTTGTACCCGTTTGGGACGTGGTAAACAATCAATAGCTTCTCTAGTAAGGGCTTATCCGAATCCTTTTGAACAAGAGGTGTTTATTGAATATACTTTAGAGACTTCTTCGAAAGTAGAGTTAGTTATTTTTGATGTGATGGGTAGACAAGTTACGACACTCGTAGATCAGTGCTTACAAGAAGCGGGAGTTTATAGACAAGTGTGGCAGCCTCATTCTGATTTGCCTAGTGGTATTTATTTTTATCGCTTACAGGTTGGCGAAGAAGTAACAGTTGGGAGGATGATTAGTGA